>JAIYBO010000200.1 GCA_027488495.1 Bacteroidota bacterium
GAAATGGCGAAATAAAAAAAGCCCCTCGTTTCAAACGAGGGGCTTTTTTTTGAAAGTGGTCGGGGAGACAGGATTCGAACCTGCGACCCCCTGGTCCCAAACCAGGTGCGCTACCGGCCTGCGCTACTCCCCGATATTTTCTCAATACTGGGCGACCCCGACAGGATTCGAACCTGTGACCTACTGCTTAGAAGGCAGTTGCTCTATCCAGCTGAGCTACGAGGTCTTTCCGTATCGGAGGTGCAAAAGTATAAAAAAAATGTGAAATTTCCGATATGATTTGAAAATTTACACATGTTGCCGATTTGAGGAGATATTTCATCGGAAAGACATCGCAATGTCATTTGAATCCATGATATTGCAATAGATCTCAAAGCAAACGAATCGTTATTTTGGCAACGCTTTGCTGCTCAGGAACATCCGTAAAAAGAGGTACTCAAACATGAATTCAGCACTATTTAAATTCCGCGACATTAAAACCTATTCAAGCATTGAATGGTTGGCAAACAATACCAAAAAATATCGCACAGTTTTCGAAGAACTGGAGGTTGCCTATGTCTATTGCGAGGTGTCATTGTACAACAAGCGTTTCGATGAGGATCCTTGGCAACTGAATTTGCGTATGCGCTGTATCGATGAAAAGAACAATGAAATTTGCTATCTCAATTGTGATCGTGCCGTCAATCCCGAAGAGCCCGTGGTGTATGTGAGAGAGGGTTGGGGTGTGAAAACGCCTGGCACCTATTGGAAATCAGGGGTATATCGCTGGGAAGCCCTGGTGGATGATGAGGTGATCGCGAGCAAAACCTTTTACGTGCAAAATGTGGGTGTGATGCGCAATGCCACCAATCCCTATTTCAAAATCGATACCGTTAAATTGTACGAGTCTACCAGTGTAGATACCGATTTGCCTGCCCGAAAATATTACACCGTGTTCAACGCAATGAGCACCCGTTACGTGTGGATAGAGTTGAATTTCGACAATCTCACGCGCAAAACGAAAGACATCGCCGTGGAATTCCTGTTCAATTTTAGAACATCGAGCGGATACCTCAAAGGCAGCGTGTCGAAAATATTTTTCGTGAAACCCGAAGACGATCAGTTCTCTGTGACCATCGGGTGGGGGAGCGATATCATCGGAACCTGGTCTAGGGGTGATTATTTTGCCGAGGTGATTTTCATGGATCACATGTTGGCGCAGGTGCCTTTCGAAATTGGCGATGATTATGTGGCCGCGAACGAGGAGGATTTTGTGCCGCTGACGCAGATAGAATATGTGCATTTGGATGATTTGTTGGATGCTACATCGGAGGGGCAGCCCACGGAAGATCCAGGCGCTTCGGTGCCATCGGCGGCGGGTATTGAGAGCATCATGCATGAGTTGGATGAACTCACCGGATTGGATCCCATCAAGAAGAAAATTCGTGAATATTCAGATTATTTGAGGTTTGTGGCCCTTCGCAGAGAAAAAGGGTTTGAAGAAACCGATAAAATCAACCTTCACGCCGTGTTCAAAGGCAATCCCGGTACAGGTAAAACCACCGTGGCGCGCTTGCTGGGGAAGATTTACAAAGAAATGGGCTTGCTCAAAAAAGGGCATGTGGTGGAAGTGGATCGTTCAGACTTGGTGGCGGAGTACATCGGACAAACGGCACCCAAAACCAAAGAAGCCATCAAAAAGGCGAAAGACGGCGTGCTGTTCATTGATGAAGCGTATGCTTTGGCACGAAAAGATGAGGACAACAAGGATTTTGGCAAAGAAGCCATTGAGATTTTGTTGAAAGAACTGTCTGATGCTACGGATATCGCCATCATCGTGGCGGGTTACCCGGAAGAAATGGAAGTGTTTTTGGAAAGCAACCCTGGCCTCAAATCGAGGTTTGTGATGCAATATGATTTCCCCGATTATACGCCCCAAGAATTGGTGGTGATTGCGGAATTCGCGGCCGAAAAACGCAGGGTGCATTTCGATGAAAGCGCCAAGAAAATTTTCCAGAAATATTTAACCGATAAGTATCGCAACCGCGACAAGTTTTTTGGCAATGCCCGATTGGTGAACTCCATGGTAGACGAGGCCAAAATGAATTTGGGTTTGCGCATCATGAAAACCGATCACCCCGAAAATGTGGATGCCGATACGCTATCGACCATTACCGAAATGGACATGAAGCGGATTTTTGACCTCCACGAAGGCATATTGCCGGAGATTCCCATAGACGAGGATATGTTGCGAGAAGCGATGCTCAAATTGCGCGGGATGATTGGCCTGGATCAGGTAAAACACGACATCGAGGAATTGGTGAAATTGGTGCGTTTTTACAAGAGCTTGGGCAAAGACGTTCGGAAAATATTCTCGTTACACAGCGTATTTAGTGGCAATCCCGGTACCGGTAAAACCACCGTGGCCCGCATCTTGGCCCAGATTTATAAGGCGTTGGGCATCTTGGAGCGCGGACATCTGGTAGAATGCGACCGTCAGAGTTTGGTGGGTGGATATGTAGGTCAAACCGCCATCAAAACTTCCGAACTCATCAACAAAGCCATGGGCGGCGTGCTGTTTATTGATGAAGCCTATAGCTTGAGCGATGGCGGAGGCAATGATTTTGGTAGAGAAGCCATTGAAACGTTGTTGAAAAGGATGGAAGACAAGCGCGGTGAATTCATTGTCATTGCTGCGGGTTACACCCAAAACATGGAGAAATTCATGGAGAGCAATCCAGGTTTGAAGTCGCGATTTGATCGGGTGTTCCATTTCAAAGATTACAATGCCGACGATCTGTATACCATCGCGTTGAATCAACTCAAAGACCACAACATCATTCCCGAGCCAAAAGCATCGGATCACTTGATGAGATACATCGATTTCATGTTCAAAACGCGCGATAAGTATTTCGGAAATGGTAGGGCGGTGCGCAAAGTGATTGAGGAGGCGATTCGCAATCAGCATTTGCGATTGAGTGAGCTGCCAAAATCCAAGTACACCAAAAAGGCGATCGAAACCCTCACTTATGAGGACGTGGAGGAGTTCATCACTGAAGTGAAACCCAACATGGCTTCGGGTGGTATCGGTTTCAGGGTATAAGGGCTATTCCGGTTATCGCCATTGGTTCTCACGGATACGCCGAGAATATTCGTGCATCTGTGCCTGTAAAGTGGCACGCATCCATTCAAATTGAGATCCTTTTTGCGACAGGGCTTTGCCTTGGCGTTGGTTTCTCAGCTGCTGATGGTAATCTACGACCTCGCCCCGTTGGTTGAGTGCCAACACATAAGGGTATTGGATGATGTAATAAAGGTCTTTGTCGAAATGGGTAGAATACCCCTTGTAATTGGGATCGAAAGCGCTATGGCCAAATCCCAAACGAGGTTGCACGTTCGATTTTCCATTCGATGATCCCAGCAGACTCCAAACGGTGGGCAGGATGTCGCATTGCGACAGGGTTTTGCTCTTGGCGATTTTAATCGTTGAATCTAACTGGTTTTGGAGATTGCCGCGGATATTGACACCTGGTGAATAGACCAGCAGCGGGATTTCATAATGTCCGCTCTGACTGTAGAAGTATTCTTTGTCGGAATGACTGGTATGGTCCCCTGTAATCACAAAAATGGTGTTATCGAACCAGGGTTTTGTGGCGGCGGTTTCAAAGAACTTTTTCAGGGCGATATCGGCGTAGGCGATGGTGTGCTGCACGGTGCCTTCATCGCCGGGAAGTTTGTTTAGGTAGGGCTGCGGAATGGTATAGGGGTGGTGCGAAGAGAGTGTGAAAACTGAAGCGAAAACGGGCTTTTTGCCATCGTTTAGGGTGTCGATACAGCGAATTACGTGCTGCAAATAGGGCTCATCGAATATGCCCCAGTTGCCATCAAAATCGCGGGTGTAATCGCCGCTGGGATATTGGTCTATGCCATGGTACTGCTGCAAGCCCGTTTGTTTTAGGAACGACTGAAATCCCATGGTGCCGTTGTTTGATCCATGAAAAAAGGCCGTTTTATATCCGTTAGCCAATGCGAAGGCGTTGTTTATTTTGTTGTTGGCGTAAGCGGAAGTGACATA
>JAIYBO010000137.1 GCA_027488495.1 Bacteroidota bacterium
CCCTCATATCGCCCCGTTAACAAAGCATTGAACTGCATCCTTTGCGTCACGTTCATGCTGCGCCACTGCTCAACCACCCAAGTTTGTTTCTCCCATTCCGGCGACGCCACCATGGCCTCCATCACCGCCAACAACTGCTTGACCACCTCTCCCTCCAACTCCGTATCGTCACAGCCCACCTGTCCCAACACCAAAGCCATCGATTCATTCATAGACCCCGTAAATCGCTTGCACTCATCCAACAGCCAAGGTTCGATACCCGTTGCCTCCATCACCCATCGCTTCAACTGAGCCATCGTAGCCCAAGACCCCGCCTTGCTCATCGCCCTTCGTCCCCCCGCATCATTACCTCCGCAACCCCCGCGTTTAAACCATAACCCACCCGCAAGTGCCGTGAAAATGCTTCGCTGAACCCGTGCGTAACATATACATTCTCAGCCCCAGTGGCCAATACCGCGCCCAACAACTGCGGCCAATCGGCATGATCACTCAATACAAACCCCTGATCCATCGCACCCCATTCCCGCGATTTTTTCACCGCCATCCAACCACTGCAATTTGCCACCGCAAAACGCTCCAACCCCATCATCCATGGTGATTTTATGGCCGCTGGCGGACAAACAAGCATGGCCTGTGACAAGCCCCCGTTGCGATAGTTTGCAGCGTCCAACCCCTTGGCACCATCCACCCATGCGCCAAAATCAAATCCCACTGCCTCTAACACCCGATTGGTCTCCGAAATCGTGGAATAACAGACCACATCGCCAACCCCACGATC
Organism: Bacteroidota bacterium; assembly: GCA_027488495.1. Lineage (GTDB taxonomy): Bacteria > Bacteroidota > Bacteroidia > NS11-12g > UBA955 > UBA955. The sequence goes on from JAIYBO010000137.1 coordinate 779, forward strand.
CAAATACTTGATGATGCGCTGCGCCTTGCCCAATGAATAACCCAACATAATGCTCGTAATTCCTCGCTCCGCATTGCCCCTCCACCACGCATTGATATCGCCAAACACCTCCGCCTGCGGCCGCCACTGAAAAATGGGCAACCCAAACGTACTTTCCGTCACAAAATGATGGCACCGCACCGGCTCAAATGCAGGCGATAAACCATCCGCCTCCGTTTTATAATCCCCCGCAATCACCCACACCTCGCCGCCGTAAGAAAGTCGAACCTGTGCACTGCCAGGCACATGCCCAGCCGGAAATAAACTCACCTCAACACCATTCAATACCACAACTTCTCCATACCCCAAACCCTGCACCGAAATGTTCCGGCCCAATCGCAGTTTCAGGACCCCAATGCCATCGGTATGACATAAATAATGAGCCATTCCGGGCCTCGCATGATCGCTATGGGCATGCGTCACCAACGCCTTCGACACTTTTCGCAATGGATCGATGTACAAATCCGCCCGCTCACAGTAAAAGCCAATGTCTGTATATGTCACCAATGCCATCCCTTCAAATTTCCGATATTTTATCACACCGAAAATCAGAAAGTTTCAGTCGAATCATGGCCCTTTCAAACGCAAAAACAACGGGTTCTTGGCAAAAAAGAGTTAATTTGCAACCCAATATTAAGTTATGAAAAAACGCATTTTAAGTTTGGCCTTGGCATTCTCAGCCCTTTTCCAACTGAGAGCCGATGAAGGCATGTGGCCGCTCACCTTGCTGCAAAAGATCCAAGATCCCATGCAAGCCCGCGGATTGAAATTGTCTGCCGAAGACATCTACTCCATCAACCAAGCCTCGGTGAAAGACGCCATCGTGCGCCTGATGTCGAAGCAAGGCCGTATGTTCTGTACCGGTGAAGTGATTTCTACCCAAGGACTTTTCCTTACCAACCACCACTGCGGATATGGTGCCATCCAAGAATTGTCTACCAATCAAGACAATATCCTGAAAAATGGCTTCTGGGCCGCCAACCAACAATCAGAGCGCCCCGCAAATTTCAACATCGGATTGCTCCGCAAAATTGAAGACGTAACCAGCCAAGTATTGGCAGGGATCGCTATCAACCAAGACGAAGCCACCCGCGCAAAAGCCGTAGCTGCCCAAATCGCCAAAACCAAAGAAGCGGTTGTAGCTGCCCTCGGTGAAGAACGCAACAACTATGTGGTAGAAATTTCTTCGTTTTACAATGGCAACCAATTCCTTGCGATGTATTATGAAGTATACCGCGACATTCGCCTCGTGGGTACCCCCCCAGAAAGCGTAGGAAAATTTGGTGGTGAGACTGACAACTGGCGTTGGCCCCGTCATACCTGCGATTTTAGCATGTTCCGCATCTACGCCAATGGTAGCAACAAACCCGCCGATTTCAACCCAGCCAACAAACCCTTCAGCCCAGCACATCACTTGCCCATCAACATCAGTGGCATGAAAGAAGGTGACTACGCCATGATCATGGGTTACCCAGGTCGTACCACCCGCTATACCTACAGCGAAGGCATCAAATACCTCGCCAGCAAAGAACGCCCCATGCGCGTGCAATTGCGTCGCGACATCATGGACGTCTACGAAAACTACATGAAGCAAGACGAATCTGTTCGTTTGATGTACTCTGATCGCTTGGCCGGTATTGGTAACTACTGGAACAAATTCAATGGAGAAGCCAATGACTTGTCTAAGCCAAATGGCCTTTACGAAACCCGCAAAAATGCCGAATTGGCCTTCGAACGCTGGGTGCGTGAAAACAAAAAGACCGATGTATACGGCGACGTAACCTCACTCTACGATGAAGCCTACCGTGAGTTATACACCTACGGCTTATACCCCGTTTACTTGCAAGATGGTATCTCCAACAGCCAACCCATGAGCTTCGCCATGTCATTCAAAGGTTTGGCCGATGCCCTCAAAGCCAATCCAAAAGACACTGCGATGTCACGTGCCATGTTGCGCGGCATCGATGAGATGTACAAAGAATTCTACCCAACCATCGAAAAAGAAGTGTTGGCCGTGGTTCTGAAACACATCTACGAAGACTTGGATCCTTCCATGTTGCCTGCCGACCTCAATGCGATGGTATTGAAATACAAGAAAAACTACACCGCAGTGGCCGAAGCCATTTTCGCCAAATCCATATTCACCAACAAAGAGCGCATGGCCAAATTCTTGGGTAAACCCTCTGCAAGCAAATTGGAAGGCGACGTACTTTACAAAATCACCCAAGGCTACCTCAACAAATTGCGCGTGGATTTAAAACCCGTGTACGATGGCATCAACAGCAAATTGGATCGCGCCAACAGATTGTTCTTGTCGGCCCAGTTGGAAATGTCTGAAGGTTCAATAACATCCCAAGACCTTGGAAATAATCTTGTAGAGTACAATGTAATCAGCAAAAAGATCTTGCCTCCTGATGCAAACGGAACCATGCGTTTAACATACGGCACCGTGAAGGCCTACGATGCCCGCGATGCGGTAAGCTATGCCTACTTCACCACAGCCAAAGGC
>JAIYBO010000070.1 GCA_027488495.1 Bacteroidota bacterium
AAGAAAAAATGGGCAAGCATTTTGCGAGTATATTTGGGTTAGAAATAAAATTATGACAAGCAAAACCATTCGTACCCTCGTTATCGTAGGGATTCTATTGATCGCTTTTTTGTGGATCAAAGGCAGTTACAACTCTTTGGTTGATAACGATGAAAAACTCACCACTAAATGGAATAACGTAGAGGTGGCCTATCAAACCCGCGCCGATAAAATTATTCAACTTATCGAAACCGTTAGCGCTGAAGCCAAATTTGAAAAAAGCACACTCACCGAAATTACCAATGCCCGCGCCAGTGTTGGACAGATCAAAGTGGGCAATGAGCAGCTCACGCCCGAAAGCATTGATAAAATTGCCATGACACAACAATCTGCTTTGAGTCGATTGATGGTTGTGATGGAGCGCTATCCAGATTTGAAATCCACTAAAGGCTTTGAAAACGTACAATTTGAAATTTCTGAAACGGAAAACATGATTCGTACTGCCAGAACCGATTACAACGCAGCGGTACAGGAATACAATTTGAGCGTGCGTAAATTCCCAAGCAACATTTTTGCAGGCATTTTTGGATTTGAGAAAAAATCAGGCTTCGCGGCCGACAAAGGTGCTGAAAAGCGTGTTGATGTGAAGGGTGCGTTTAGCGAATAACATGTTGGCGCCTCTCTCCTTGGTTTTAACCCGTATTGCCATCCTGTTGGGTTTCCACAAGCCCAAACCTTTGTTCACCAAAGTAGAGGAACAAGAAATTGTGGCGGCCATTGCGGCGGCGGAAGAAACCACTTCTGCTGAAATCCGCGTGCACATCAGCAGTAAAACAAAATACAAGGATGTGTTGGTAGAGGCCAAAGCCACGTTTGACCGTCTAGGCATGCACAAAACCGAAGAGAGAAATGGAATCCTCCTGTTTTTGGTTCCAACAAACAAGCAATTTGCCATTTTGGGCGATGAAGGCATCAACTCGAAAGTAGTCCCCGAAGCATGGGACCAAATCCGAGACCGAATGCAGTCGCACTTTAAACAACAACAATTCAAAGAGGGCGTTCTGTTTGGCATTCAACAAGCCGGCGCCCTTTTATCGGATCATTTCCAACCGCGATTGACCAATCCCAATGAACTCAGTAACGAAATCTCTACCGATGCGTAAAATCACAACATCGCTAACGGTTTGGCTGCTATTCTTCCTATCCACAGTGAGTTTGGCCTTAAAAGCCGAGCAAACCTTACCCAAATACAATGGGCATGTGAACGATTTTGCGGGTGTACTTTCAGCCGCTGATCGCAAAGCCATCGATGATCGATTGTATCGATTCGAAGATTCCACATCCGTTCAAATTGCTGTGGTTATCGAAAAATCGGCAAACGGTTATGCCGCCATGGACCGAGCAATGTTCTTGGCACGTGGCTGGGAGGTTGGCGTAAAGGGCAAAAACAACGGCATGCTGTTGTACATCGCCCTAGAAGATCGTAAATTCTTTACCGTTACCGCGGATCAGCTTCAAGATCGATTGGGCGCCAGCCGGATTGGACAGATTCACAACGATTACTTGGTACCTTCTTTCAGAAACCAAGCCTATGCCGAGGGCATCATGCTCACCACCGACGCCTATGAAGCCGCCATCAGGGGCAAATTCAAAGGCAGAGCCACGAAAAAAGGCAAAAAAGGCGGTGGCGTATGGACCATTTTCGCCGCGCTTGTGATCTTATTTCTGATGGCACGCAGCGGACGGGGCGGCGGCGGTGGCGGCTATTCACGCAATGGACATTACAATTCCGGACTCGGTGGCAATCCTTTCCTATGGGCTGCGCTTGGCAGTAGTATGGGCAGAGGCTTTGGCGGAGGTTCTTCTGGCGGTTTCGGCGGTGGTGGCTCTAGCGATTGGGGTGGTTTCGGTGGTGGCGGTGGCTTCAACGGAGGCGGTGCCGGCGGTAGCTGGTAATTCTCATCAAATCAGCGATTCACCTTTCTTTCCGATGGAATGTTTTGTACCTTTGCAAATTCCATGAAAAACGGATCTCCTTCGCACATTCACCTTCCCGATGCCAATGAACCCAGCATCGAAATTTTGGGTGCCCGGGAGCACAACCTCAAATCCGTTGATCTGGTCATCCCTCGCAACAAACTAGTAGTATTTACGGGCCTTTCGGGCTCGGGCAAAAGTTCTCTCGCGTTCGACACTTTGTTTGCAGAGGGGCAACGCCGCTACTTGGAAAGTTTCTCAGCCTATGCACGCCAATTCATTGGCGATATGAAACGCCCCGATGTAGATAAAGTGCGTGGATTGAGTCCGGTCATCAGCATCGAACAAAAAACGGTCAGCAAAAACCCCAGAAGTACCGTGGGCACAGTGACCGAAGTATATGATTTCCTGCGATTGTTGTTTGCCCGCGCCGGCGATGCCATCAGCTACATCAGTGGCGAAAAAATGGTGAAACTCACCGAGCAACAAATCATCGATGCGATGGTCAACAAATTCGAAGGTCAGAAAGTTGCCCTCCTCGCCCCTGTGGTGAAAGGACGTAAAGGCCACTATCGCGAACTCTTCGAACAAATCAAGAAAAAAGGCTATAACAAGGTTCGGATCGATGGACACATCACCGATATCACCGGCAGCATGCAAGTGGATCGATACAAAATCCACGACATCGAAGTGGTGATTGATCGCTTACAAGTACAAGGCGTATCCACAGGCAGGTTGTCAGAAAGCGTAAAAATCGCCATGAAAATGGGCGGTGGAAATATGATGGTTCAAGACCAAGACAATGTTGTGGTCCCCTTTTCCAAGTTCCTGATGGACCCCATTTCCGGCCTCAGTTACGATGAACCCCAACCCAATTCATTTTCATTCAACTCACCCTACGGTGCCTGTCCAAACTGCGAAGGCATGGGCGAAACCGCCGAAGTCAATGTTGAATTCATCATCCCAGATCGCAGCAAATCCATCAACCGCGGCGGGATTGTCCCCATTGGCGAATTGCGCGAAAACTGGACATTCAGCCAATTGAGGGCTTTGAGCAAAGTACTCGACTTTAGCTTGGCCGATTCCATTTCCAAACTCTCCGAGCAGCAAATTGAGTGCATTTTATACGGCTACGATGAAACCATCATGGTTACACACGTCAATCACCAAGGTCAAAAGAAGACCTACGAGAGCCAGTACAAAGGCGTTGTGCATTACATCACCGAGAATTACTTTGAATCTGAAGACGATAAACTCCGTCAATGGGCCGAAGAATTCATGCACCAAAAAACTTGTGAAGTGTGTTGTGGTGCCCGATTGAAAAAAGAATCGCTCCATTTCAAAATTGCCGAAAAAAACATCGCCGAACTCAGCACCCTCAACATCGATGTGTTGAAAGCTTGGTTTGACCAAGTGGATGACAAGCTCTCCGAACGCCAGGCCACCATCGCCACAGAATTGATCAAAGAAATCAAGAGTCGATTGGATTTTTTGGTGGGCGTAGGGCTGGGATATCTCACACTCAATAGCCCCGCGAGAACCCTTTCGGGCGGAGAAGCGCAACGCATTCGATTGGCCACACAAATTGGTAGCAAACTGATGAATGTGCTCTATATTTTGGATGAACCGAGCATTGGATTGCATCAGCGCGACAATGAACGATTGATACAAAGTCTTCGTGATTTGCGCGATATGGGCAACACGGTTTTGGTGGTTGAGCACGACAAAGACATGATGCTGGCCAGTGATTGGTTGGTTGAAATTGGCCCCCACGCCGGCGTGCATGGCGGTCAGATCGTGGCCAGTGGCGAAGTGAAAGACTTCATCCAATCCAATGCCATCACTGGCAAATACCTTCGGGGCGAAGACAGCATACCAGTGCCTCAAAAGCGTAGAAAAGCGGGCAAAGAGAAATTGGTGCTCAAAGGTTGTACCGGCCACAACCTCAAGAACATTCAACTCGAAGTTCCCATTGGTCTGTTTGTAGCAGTCACTGGTGTGAGTGGCAGTGGAAAATCTAGTTTGATCAACGAGACCCTCTTCCCCGCCGCGCACAACAAAGTCTATGGCTCCAATCACAAACCCCTACCCCATACCAGCATTCAAGGACTGGAACATATCGACAAAGTCATTCGGATCGATCAAAGTCCGATCGGGCGAACACCCCGAAGCAATCCAGCCACGTATGTAGGTGTTTTTCAAGAGATTAGAAACCTATTCACCAATTTACCCGAAGCCAAAATCCGTGGTTACAAGCCTGGGCGATTCAGTTTCAACGTAAAAGGCGGCAGATGCGAAGCTTGTGGTGGCGGTGGAAGAAAAGTGATTGAGATGAACTTCCTTCCCGATGTGGAAGTATTGTGCGATGAATGCCAGGGCAAACGCTACAACCGCGAAACCCTTGAAGTGCGATACAAAGGAAAGAGCATCAACGATGTGCTAGAAATGTCGATTGACATTGCCGTTGATTTCTTCGAACACATCCCACTGATTCACCGAAAGGTGAAGACCATGCAAGACGTTGGATTGGGCTATCTCACACTGGGGCAATCGAGTACAACCATCAGCGGTGGTGAAGCGCAACGCGTAAAACTATCCACCGAATTGAGCAAACGCGATACCGGAAAAACCCTGTACATCTTGGATGAACCCACAACTGGTTTACATTTCAACGACATCAAACAACTATTGGGGGTATTGAACATTTTGGTTGACAAAGGCAATACCATTGTGGTGATTGAGCACAACATGGATGTGATCAAAGTGGCAGATTGGGTGATCGACATCGGTCCGGAAGGTGGTTCAGGTGGCGGTAACGTCATGACCCAAGGCACTCCAGAGCAAGTAGCCGAAGTGGCCGCTTCGCACACGGGTAGATTCTTGAAATTGGAGCTTTAAAAGCCCCATATCCTTTGATCAATTTTTAATTTTTGGCGATGAAATATTTCGCTATGGCAAATGATCGAAAAATACGACGAAAACCGTGTTTCCATCGTATTTTTGCACCATGGATGCTAGCCCATTGTACGCAATCTCCCCTGTAGACGGTCGTTACGCCTCAGGAACCCAAGCCTTAAAGCCCTTTTATTCAGAAGCCGGCCTCATCCAATACCGCATTCGCGTTGAAGTGGCTTACCTATTTGCTTTGGCCGATGTAATCCCCCAAGTGGATTGGACTGCACTCAAAGCCCATAAAGAAATTCTTACCCAGTGGAGTCTTGCACTTCCCGAGGTCGATATCCAGCGCGTTAAAACCATAGAAAAAACCACCAACCACGATGTAAAAGCCGTGGAATATTGCATCAAAGAAAAATTGGATGCATTGGGGTTGCAAGCTTACAAAGAGTGGGTGCATTTTGGATTGACGTCGCAAGACATTAACAACACCGCCATTCCATTGAGCTTCAAAGAAGCCAGCGAACAAGTGATGTTGCCCGCTTTGCAAGCTGTGGTAGAGATACTCAAACAACAAGCACAGGCATGGAAAAACATTCCTTTGTTGGCAAAAACCCACGGTCAGCCCGCCTCTCCCACCATGTTGGGCAAAGAGTGGTATGTGTTTGTGGCCAGATTAGAAGGACAATTGAACGCACTCAGCACGGTGCCATTCTCTGCCAAATTTGGCGGGGCAACAGGCAACTATAACGCGCACCACGTGGCCTTCCCTAAAATCAATTGGCCCCAATTTGGCGATCGTTTTGTGAAAGAAGACCTGGGCTTATTCCGAGTGCCCTTCACCACACAAATTGAACCTTACGATCATTTGGCGGCCCAGTTCGACAATTGGAAACGCATCAACACCATCCTCATCGATTTTTCAAGAGACGTTTGGACGTACGTGAGCATGGAATACTTCAAACAGAAAATCAAAGAAGGCGAAGTGGGATCCAGTGCGATGCCACACAAAGTAAACCCCATTGATTTTGAAAATGCCGAAGGCAATTTGGGCATCGCCAACGCATTGTTTGAACACTTGGCCGCAAAACTCCCCATCTCCCGATTGCAAAGAGACCTCACCGATAGCACGGTGTTGAGAAATATGGGTGTGCCATTTGCCCATACCTTGATTGCGTTGAACAGCCTCACCAAAGGCCTCAACAAGTTGTTGCTCAACGAAGATGCATTGGCAAACGACCTTAACAACAACTGGGCGGTTGTGGCAGAAGCCATCCAAACCATTCTCAGAAGAGAAGGTTACCCCAATCCCTACGAAGCCCTCAAAGAACTTACGCGCACCAATAGCAAAATCACAGAGGCAAGTATCGCAGATTTTATCAATGGACTGAACATTTCAGATTCTGTAAAAAATGAACTCAGACAAATCACACCATACAACTATACCGGCACGCATCCTAGCATGGATTAAGGCTTTTTGGTTTGATGTTCTTGGGAGCCCCAAAGGACGTAAAATCATGAAAAAGACGGCCTGGATTACGGGAATCACCCTCACCGTGGTGCTGATTTCTTGGATCGCCTTTCGGGGTATGCTGCTCGATTGGGCTTTCAAAAAAGCCGCAGAAAAACTGGATCGCAAAGGTTATTCCTTGGTTTGTAAGGACAAAGGTTTTACGTATTTGTTTGGGGTCAACCTCCAAGGCCTGTCGCTCAATTACAAGGCAGCCAACGACACCCAACCCGGTAAAACTGTATTTGCTTGTAAAGAATTGGCGGTGGGATTGAACGTGTGGAAGTTTTGGGACATTGGCCTATCGGGCTTCGAAACCAAGGAAATGTCGCTCAATTTGATCAATCTACCCAATTATTGCAACTATTGTGGATTGATTGGCGGAGATCGCAAAAATAACGAAACCCAAACCAAGAGCAGCAAAGACCCCATCGTGAGTTTGTTTCAGCAATTGGAATCTTGGATTGGCAAGGCACCCAACCACCTCGAAATGACAGGCACAGCCTTGTCGCTCACCGATACCACAGGCACCATCGCCTTGAATTTACCCAACACCTTGTATCGAAACGATGCCATCCAATTGCAATTGAAGGCCACATCGCTCAAACGCGTGACTACCAAAGATCGCAAAGAGCACAGACGACATCGCAAAAACGACCAAGATACACTGCCCGAAATCACCCAAAAACAAATTGAGTTTGTGTTGAGCGGCGATTTAGACAAAGACGACCTTACGGGCCATGTAAACATCACACCGGTAAAAAATCAAAAATACGTAAGTATCCCATTGGTATTGAATGGATTGGGCTTTTCCAAAGCCGAGTTTGAGGTGACTGAATTGGGTGAATCATTTGGCGCCATCCACGCCGATTTACAGGGTGGATTTACGGGATTGCAAGTAGACGACGAGCGAATTTCAGACACATTGGTACAAATTGATTCAGCGCACGGACGATTTGTTTGCGATGTAAAAGACGGATTTTTTGAACTCGATAGCCAGAGTTTGGTGCAGATCAACCAAATCAAAGCCAATCTTTTTGCTCAATATCAGGGTGGCAATAACCCCAAATACGCCTTGGGCATCCACATGCCAAGATTGAGGGCGAATGATTTCTTTTCGAGCTTGCCCGCAGGTTTGTTCAGAAACATCGGCATCCCAAAGGCATCGGGTAGCTTGGAATATCGCTTTCAGTTTGCGATGGAGCACGAAAAACCACGCGATTGCGTTTTAGAAAGCCAAATGTGGCCCAGCAAGGATTTCAGCATCGTGGAATGGGGACAGGTTGATCCTAGGATCATGAATGGCAATTTCACTTACACGTATTGGGACAAAGGAGAGCCCGTGGCCCAGTTTGAGGTAGGATCTGGCAATGGGAATTTCACCCCTTTGGAAAGCATTAGTAAGGATTTGGTTCGATGCGTGCTTCGCAGTGAAGATCCCGACTTCTTCCACCACCAAGGATTTTACATGGATGCTTTTCGCTCTAGCATCGCACAGAATTATCGTCAAAAACGCTTCGCCCGTGGCGGATCAACCATCTCCATGCAATTGGTGAAAAACGTTTTTTTGGGTCGGAGAAAAACCATCGCCCGGAAAGTGGAAGAAATCTTGTTGACTTGGCTGATGGAACGTCGTTCATTGGTGAGCAAAAACCGGATGATGGAAGTGTATTTGAACGTGATTGAATGGGGTCCAGGCATTTTTGGGGCCACCGAAGCTGCGCAATTCTATTTCCACAAACACCCCAGCGAACTCAATTTGGGCGAATGTACTTTTCTGGCTAGCATCATTCCCATGCCCAAAAAAGTGCGATGGTTTTTGGATTCGAATGGATGCGTAAAAAGCAACAACGGCCATTTCAGAGCCTTGAAAAATCGCTTACTGGCCAAAGATTCAGGCAGTATTGATACCACCATATTTCAGGTTTGCTTGCACCCCGATGCTTGGAATCGCCTCAAAGGCCCAGCCAAAAAACGCGAAACATTGGAGGTGATTTTCGATAATTTAATCGAAATGGGCTACCCTGAGGATGAAATGAACATGGATGGCGTTGACGAAGTAGAACCGATCATCGAACCAAAAAAACTACCGAAGCACTGACAATTTGTCGGACCGATCGCCGAATTGTTGCATAATTTAACGACATTTTGTCATTATTTATAACAAATTGTGCATTGGAATCGGATTTGAGCACATAGGAGCACCATGAATTTACAACAATTTACCATCAAAGCCCAGGACACGTTGTCTAAGGCCCAACAGCTGGTGATCGCCAACAAACAACAGGCGATGGAACCCATGCATTTGTTATCGGCCATGATCACAGACGATGAAGAAACCCTGCAATTCATTGCGGGAAAACTCGGTGCCAATCTATCACGCGTAGAATTAGCGGCAAAGGCCGCCATTCAATCGTTGCCGAAGGTTGAGGGTGGACAAGTATACTTATCCCAATCTCTCAATGCCGTGACGGTTGCGGCAGAGAAAGCCATGCAAGAGATGAAAGACGAATTCATCACCAATGAGCATTTGTTGGTGGGGATTTTGGATGGCAAAGACGCTGCAGCCAATTTATTGAAAGACGCTGGATTCAAACGCAGCGATTTGATCAAAGCCATCTTGGCCTTGCGTGGCGGCAGCAAGGTGCACGCTCAAACCGACGAAAATCAATTCAATTCATTGAAAAAGTTTGGGGTTAACCTCAATCAAATGGCCCGTGAAGGCAAGCTCGATCCGGTCATCGGAAGAGACGATGAAATTCGCCGGGTATTACAAATATTATCGCGCAGAACCAAAAACAACCCTGTGCTTATTGGCGAACCCGGCGTGGGCAAAACCGCCATTGCAGAGGGCTTGGCCATGAGAATCATTCGGGGCGATGTGCCAGAAAACCTGAAGTCCAAGGTAATCTATAGCCTGGATTTGGGGGCTTTGGTGGCGGGTGCCAAGTACAAAGGAGAATTTGAAGAGCGATTGAAAGCCGTAGTGAAAGAGGTCATCACGGCCGCCGGCGAGGTGGTGTTGTTCATCGATGAGATTCATACATTGGTGGGCGCTGGCAGAAGCGAAGGTGCCATGGACGCGGCAAACATCCTAAAACCCGCACTGGCCCGTGGTGAACTCCGCGCCATTGGTGCAACCACATTGGCCGAATACCAAAAATACATCGAGACAGACAAAGCGCTGGAGCGAAGGTTCCAAAAGGTGATGGTGGAAGAACCAGACACCCAAGAGGCCATATCCATCTTGAGGGGATTGAAAGAACGCTACGAAGTGCATCACAAAGTGCGCATCAAAGACGAGGCCATCATCTCCGCCGTGGAAATGAGCCAACGATACATCAACGACCGTTTTCTTCCGGACAAAGCGATAGACTTACTGGATGAAGCCGCCTCCAAACTGAGGTTGGAAATGGATTCTGTGCCGGAGGAACTCGACGAGATGAACCGCAGGATCATGCAACTTGAAATTGAGCGAGAAGCCATCAAACGCGAAAGCGATACGGCCAAACTTGCCAAACTCAACGAAGACATCGCCAACATCAGCGAAAAACGCAATGCCCTCAACGCCCAATGGGAAAATGAAAAGGGGGTCCTTTCGCAAATTCAACAGAAAAAAGCCGCCATCGAAGCCCTTCGCATCGAAGCAGACCAAGCAGAACGCGATGGAAACTATGGCCGAGTGGCTGAAATCCGTTATGGACTGATCAAAAAGAATGAAGAAGACCTGTTCTCGTTGAGTTTGAAACTGGGCGATTCCCGCAACGGTCAACTCATGGTGAAACAAGAAGTAGACGCTGAAGACATCGCCGAAGTGGTGAGTAGATGGACAGGCATCCCCGTGAATCGCATGTTGCAAAGCGAGCGTGAAAAGCTGCTCACGTTGGAGCAAGAACTACACAAACGCGTGGTTGGACAAGAGGAAGCCATCTCTGCCCTATCCAATGCCATTCGACGGAGTAGAGCCGGGCTACAAGACCCAAAAAAGCCCATCGGAAGCTTCATTTTCTTGGGAACCACTGGCGTGGGAAAAACCGAAGTGGCAAAGGCCCTCGCAGAATTTTTATTCAATACAGACAATGCCATGGTGCGGATCGACATGAGCGAATACCAGGAGAAGCACACCGTGAGCAGATTGGTTGGCGCCCCTCCAGGCTATGTGGGCTACGATGAAGGCGGACAGCTGACCGAGGCCATTCGCCGACGTCCGTACAGCGTGGTTTTGCTCGATGAAATCGAAAAGGCACACCCCGATGTATTCAATATTTTGTTGCAGGTTCTTGACGATGGCAGACTGACCGATAACAAGGGCAGAACGGCCAATTTCAGGAATACAATTATCATCATGACGAGCAATTTGGGCTCTGAGGTAATCCGCGAAAAATTTGAGCACATCGAAACTGGCGATCGCGACACCATTGTGGCCAGTGCGAAAAGCGAAGTGTTCGATATGTTAAAACGCAGCATCCGTCCGGAATTCTTGAACAGAATAGACGAGGTGGTGATGTTTGAGCCTCTGGGAAGAGATGAAATCCACAGAATTGTGGAATTGCAAATCGATATGATTGTAGACCGATTGAAAGACAATGGAATCGAACTCACCGTTACACGCGATGCCGTGGATTGGCTTTCGCAGTTGGGTTACGACCCACAATTTGGCGCCAGACCTTTGAAACGCGTATTGCAGAAGCGAATTTTGGACGAGCTGAGCAAACAAATCTTGATGGGCAAACTCTCGAACCACGGCAAAGTCACCGTTGATTTGGCGGGCTCTGAACTGATTTTTGAGAGTTAAATATACACAGTTGGGAGATTCCCAGCATTCTCCTTGAAAGTTTGATACTTTGGCAAACGATTTGCAAGGGTAACACGTCTTTGAACCACACAATGCGAGTTTTATACAGAAAGTTACCCTTACACATCTTGATACCCTTCTTTGTGGGATGCATGTTTACGTCTATTCAGGCTCAAACTGCAGATTTCAATCCAAAACTCACAACCGAAGGCCTCAAACCAGATACCCTCTACCCCATTTCCCAGGTGGCCAAAGACCGCAGGTTTGTGTATCAGCTCATCACTCAGGAATACATCACCAATGAAAACGATTATTTCTTAGACATCAAACTGGATACTTGTTATTTGATATTCCAAGCGATGGAGGGCGAAAGGCTTTTCAAAATGACCTATCACGCCGATGAGTTTGGCGCAAAGCCTTGGGCCAAAGCCAATGGATTGCAGTTGTTGCCATTTGAAATCAAATTCAATGAGCGCGGCGCGGTGGAAGAATTGGTGAATTGGAAAACCCATAGAGACGCTTTGATGAGTTCTTTGTCGATTCAAGTACAGGCCAAAGTCATTACGGCCACAGAATTTGATATCCAACGAACGAAGTTGAACAGTGAAAAGATCATTCGTCGGTTGGCGATGGAGGATATGATGTACCTATTTGATTTGAGTGACGATACCATTCGGGAAGACGGTGAATACATCCGCATCAAACCGGTGAGATCGCCTTTCAGCGGGGAGGACATTTACTTACAAGGCAATTTGGTCACGGAGAGAATGCCTGGCACCAAAAACACGGTGAAATTCCACACCAAGAACGCAGCGGGCATCCACGAGAAGCCCATTTTATTGGCTGAGTGCAATGAGTATGCGTTGGCCAACAGCGATGGCACACAACCCATCACGGAGATTCAGCGTGTGGGATTGAACAACGAAGTGGATTATCAGTACAACATTTCACAACGCGTGATGTCGAGGGTGATTTTCTCCGACGTTTTGGCGATCAATTTTCAATCGCGTGGCAACATCCGCACCTACTCTTTGTGGGATAGGAAGTAATTTGAATTGGGACAGCCAGTCATTTCAATTTATCGATTTAGTGGCACTGTTAGATTTTAACAGAGTTCATTTTGATTATTGGGCCAAACAGCACCCCATTCCGTGCAACACAGAATATTACTGTGCAGTGAATTGCAGAATAGGACTATTCACCACAGTGCACAAAAAAAGCCCCTCGTTTGGAACGAGGGGCTTTTTGATATTTCAAATTCAGGGGTAATTAACCGTTCATGATTTGATCGAATACAGCTTTGAAACCAGCTGGGTCGTTCATAGCCAAATCGGCGAGAACTTTGCGGTTGATTTCCAATTGGCTGTTGTTCAATTTGCCCATGAATTGGCTGTAACTAACACCGTTCAAACGACAGGCTGCATTGATACGCACGATCCACAATGAGCGGAATTCGCGTTTCTTTACACGACGGTCACGGTAGGCATAGGTTAAACCTTTTTCTACTGCGTTTTTGGCAACGGTCCAAACGTTTTTACGACGACCAAAGTAACCTTTGGCGAGTTTGAGGGTCTTTTTGCGGCGAGCTTTACTCGCAACGTGGTTGACGGATCTTGGCATAGTATTTTAGTTTAATGGCTTGAGCGGCGATCTATTGCAAAGGCGCTTTTGTGCTCCGGCCAAGTTTGTTTTTTTGTTTATTTTCCGAGACGAAGCATGAATTTCACATTGCTCATGTTGGTTTCGTCAACAATGGCATCGTTACCCAAAGCGCGCTTACGCTTGGTAGATTTCTTGGTCAAAATGTGATTTTTGAATGCTTTCGCTCTTTTTACTTTTCCAGTACCGGTTACAGTGAACCTTTTCTTGGCGCTGGAATTGGTTTTCATTTTAGGCATATCCTGAATTCTTAATTTTTAACGTTGATTATTTTTTAACTTTTGGCGCCAACATGATGGCCACCTTTTTTCCTTCTTCTTTGGGCTCAGATTCCAACTTGGCATATCCTTCGTCGATCAGTACATTGGCGTACCCCATCAACAAATCAATACCACGTTGCTTATAAATGATGCTACGACCGCGGAAAAACACATACGCACGTACTTTGTGACCTTGCTCCAAGAAATGCTTGGAATGTTTAATTTTAAAGTCAACATCGTGCTCGTCTGTATTTGGTCCGAAACGAATCTCCTTGATCTCTTGCTTCACCGCATTGGCCTTAATCTCCTTCTGTTTCTTCTTTTGCTCATACAAGAATTTCTTGTAATCCACAATTTTACAAACTGGAGGATCGGCGTTTGGTGAAATTTCAACCAGGTCGAAACCCAAATCATACGCAACTTCCAACGCCTTAGCGGTTGGGTACACATCCACAGGCATGTATTCTCCCACCACCCTTACCATAGGGGCAGTGATGAGCTCATTGATCTTGTGGAGAGCTTCTTTCTTGACGAACGGTTTTCTACTATATCCTGGTTTCATCTATCAATATATCAGCAATTTGCTGAATTTCCATTGCACCCAAATCAAGGCCACCGTGCTTCCGAACAGATACTTTTTGTTCGTTGGCTTCCTTCTCACCTACAATGAACATGTAAGGGATTTTGGCGATTTCGGCGTCGCGGATTTTCTTGCCCGCTTTCTCAGCTCGAGTGTCAACAGAAGCGCGAATATCGTGCTTTTTCAAGAAATTTGCAACCTCTTGTGCGTAATCTATAAATTTATCGCTAATTGGCAGGATCACCACTTGCTTCGGAGCCAACCATGTGGGGAAATTGCCCGCATAATGTTCTAGCAAGAAACCAATGAATCTTTCATGTGTACTCAGTGGCGCACGGTGAATGATGATCGGCCTCTCCTTCTCGTTCTTCTCGCTGATATAACTCAAATCAAAGCGCTCTGCTTGGGCAAAATCTACTTGGTTGGTAGCCAATGTGAACTCACGGCCAATGGCGCTCCAAACCTGAATATCGATTTTGGGGCCATAAAACGCCGCTTCGTCCTCCACTTCCACATAACTTACGCCCATGCTCTGCAACACTTTGCGAACCATGTTTTCGGTTTTCTCCCACAACTCTGGCATGTCGATGTACTTCTGACCCAATTTTTCCGGATTGTGCTTAGAGAAACGCATCACGTATTTATCAATACCAAACTTTTCAAAGTACTTCAAGTACAATGCGTTTACACCTTTAAACTCTTCCTCAAATTGTTCTTCTGTACAATAGATGTGGGCGTCGTTCATTTGCAAGCTGCGAACACGCATCAAACCAAACAACTCCCCGCTCTGCTCATAACGATAACAAGTGCCATATTCGGCAAAGCGCAATGGCAATTCCTTGTATGTATGAGGCAGTGCCTTGAAAATTTTGTGGTGGTGAGGACAGTTCATGGCCTTCAGGTAGTATTTCTCCCCATCGATTTCCATGGGAGGGAACATACTGTCGGCATAATAGGGCAAGTGACCACTCTTGAGGTACATGCTTTCCTTGGCGATGTGCGGTGATTTTACGCGCTGATAACCGGCTTCTTTTTCGGTTTTCTTCGCATAGGCCTCCAAGGCCTCAATGATGATACCGCCGTTGGGCAACCACAATGGCAAACCCGGTCCCACATCATCATCGAAAGTATAAATTTCTAACTCCTTACCCAATTTGCGGTGATCGCGTTTTTTGGCCTCTTCCATTCGTTCCAAGTGTTCATCCAATTCGGATTTCTTGGGGAAAGTGATACCATATATACGTGTCAACTGCTTGTTCTTCTCATTTCCACGCCAGTAAGCACCTGCCGTATTCAGCAATTTCACGGCTTTGATGTGACCAGTATGCGGAATGTGTGGACCGCGGCACAAATCGGTGAAGTTGCCTTGTTCATAGAAAGTGATGCTACCATCTGCCAAATCCTGAATCAATTCCAACTTGTAGGGATCGCCTTTTTGGGTAAAGTATTCAATCGCATCGGCTTTGGAAACTTCTTTCCTTACGAAAGCGCTGTTGTTTTTGGCTAATTCCAACATCTTCTTTTCCAAGGCCTCAAAAGCTTCAGATGAAAAATGCTGATCCCCAAAATCTACATCATAGTAAAAGCCACCTTCCACGGCCGGACCGATGGCCAATTTAACGCCTGGAAACATCGCTTCCAACGCTTCAGCCATCAAGTGAGCACTAGAATGCCAATACGTTTGCTGTCCTTCTTTGTCTTTCCACGTCAACAACTGCAAAGCAACATCTTGATGTATTGGGCGGTTGGCATCCCAAACCTCCTTGTCTACTTTGGCGGCGAGCACGTTGCGGGCCAGGCCTTCACTGATCGACAGGGCCACATCCATGGCTGTAGATCCTGAAGGATAGCTTCTTACGGCGCCATCGGGAAAGGTTATGTTTATTTGCATTGCGTTTTTGACTGTAATGAGGGGCAAAAATACTGAAACGTTTTGGGATTTGAAGGATGAAAGATTTGCGTTTTTTGCAAAATTCTTTTGGCATCTCACTTGTAAACGAGAAAATCACCACTTATATTTGCACCCCCATTGGTGAGGTGGGTGAGTGGCTTAAACCACCAGTTTGCTAAACTGACGAACGGGAAACTGTTCCGGGGGTTCGAATCCCCCCCTCACCGCAACAAAAAGGCCTCGTGATTCCACGGGGCCTTTTATTTTGTCTCCAAATCAATCAAATCATCCATATTTGTATCATGAAACGCGCAATCATCATTTGGATATTTTGTCTTTCCGTGATCGCATCACAAGCACAAATACGCGCCGTTTCCTACAACATCCGCTACAACAACCCCGGCGA
This sequence comes from Bacteroidota bacterium, assembly GCA_027488495.1. Classification (GTDB taxonomy): domain Bacteria; phylum Bacteroidota; class Bacteroidia; order NS11-12g; family UBA955; genus UBA955. The sequence continues at coordinate 15,953 of JAIYBO010000070.1, forward strand.
TAACGCCAATGCTTGGCCCAACCGTTTGCCGGCCATCAAACAGCAACTCCAACAATTTCAATTTGATATTTTAGGCATCCAAGAAGGCTTGCACGGACAAATCCTCGACATCCAATCCGCCCTTGGTAGCCAATATACCTGGTTGGGTGTGGGCCGTGACTCAGGCAATTTGCAGGGTGAATTCTGTGCGATTTTCTATAACCAAGAAAAATTCACCGTCGTCGATACGTGTTACACCCAATGGCTATCCCCTACTCCCAATAAACCATCCAAAGGATGGGATGCCGCACTACCACGAATCGTCACCTTCGCAAAATTCATAGAAAAATCGTCCGGAAAATGCTTCTGGGTCTTCAACACCCACTTCGACCACATGGGTAAGTACGCCAGATTTGAAAGCGCCGTTTTACTGAGCGATTGGGTCAATCGACATACCCTCACCAACCCCGCCATTCTACTGGGCGATTTCAACTGTCAAGATTCATCAGCGCCTATTCAATATCTGTCGAACAAGATTGAAAAAGCCTCCGCCATCCAAACCCCAAATGAGCCCTTCAACAAAGGCACTTTCAATGGTTTCGCCAAGGATGCAGAACAACCCGGTCCCACAATCGACCATATTTTCATCAGTAAATTCAAAGTCAATGCATGTTGGTTGGATTACACCACACGCGGGCCCGGGCTCTATATCTCAGATCACTACCCCGTGCTAGTTGATCTTCAATTTCGCTGAAGCTGTCTCCTTAATAAACTTCACCACCCCGCCCATGAAGACCGCTTGATCGTCCCACATGGATAGGTGGCTGCCGTTAGGACAATACAAAAACTGACCGTGCTGAACCGCCTTCGCCTGCCATTCCATCGCTTTGGGGTCCATGGTGTCGTATTTGGCGCCAATCATCAGCGTGGGCACCGCAATTTCGTGCAAGCGCGATTTAACATCCCACTTGGCGAGCCGACCGCTGATACCGAATTCGCTCGGACCTTGCATCATCGTATAGATTTCGCCGTTGGCGTGTTTGAAGGCACTGTCTAGGGGCGATGGCCATTGGGCTAACCGACAGATATGCTGCTTATAAAAGTGGGGCATCAGTAGTTCCATGTAGCGCGGATTACTGAAATCTTGGTTCTTTTCGATGGTTCGAACTTCGGCCAGGACCTTGGGATCCATTTGTTTCGCAAGGACTTCGGCGGCGTATTTCCCATATTCGGGGGCGCTGGCCATCATGTTGGAAACGATGAGTCCTTTGAGGTTTTGCTGGTATTTGAGGGCGTATTCCATGGCCAAAATGCCACCCCAAGAGTTGCCGAGCAGGTAAAAATTGGATGCATCCGCCCCGATGGCTTTCCGCACTTGCTCTACTTCTTCCACGAATCGCTCGGTGGTCCACAAGCTGGAATCTTTGGGCTGATCGCTGTAGAACGACCCCAGTTGATCGTACTGATAAAACTCGAACTGCTCTTTGATGAAAAACGGCTCTAAGCACTGCATATACTCATGGGTCATGGCCGGTCCGCCGTGCAGCAACAGGATTTTGATCTTGTTATTCTGTCCGAACCGCTGCGTCCACACCTTAAACTCTCCCACCGGCGTTTGGATGGGAATGCGGGTAATGACGGAGCTATCGGGTGGCCAGGGGGCTTGGTCATCGGCGGTTTTCTGGGCGATGTTTTGGCAGGACGTTGACAGGGCCAGTGTCATCAGGCACAGCAGGGCGATGAACAGGTTTTTGGAGCGATGTTGGGGCTTCATGGAAATGGCAAGTTATGAAATAAATGGATGAGGGTGTTTACAGAACCTCCAATGGCTTGGTATTCAACACAGAAATTGCATACAACGGAATCACTTTCACCTGGTCAAATTCTCCAAAATTTTCCAATGACGTTCGTACACCCCACTTCGACTTCTTTTCATCCATAAACAAATACATGCTTTGCATGGCGCCTTTTGTACCGGCCTTTACTTCTACCGGAACGATGGATGTTTGGTTTTGTACAACATAATCAACCTCCGCTTGGCTGCTTTTCGATTCGCGATGCCAATAATGCAAGCCCGATCGCTGATAGCTATCACCAGATTTAATCATTTCTAGTCCCACAAACAACTCAGCAATATTTCCTTTATTGACAATTTCCACATCGTCTTTCAAGAGCAGCGACGCGATATCCAGGCCCAGAATTCTTTGGTATATGCCGGTATCAAAGATCAACAATTTGACTTTTTTGGGATTGGCTTCTGCCCCGATGGGAAGACCGTTGCACGATGAATGCGTTACTTTGTATATCAGGCCTGCCATTTCTAACAAGTCAACAACTTGTTTCACCATTGGATTCGTCAATGACAGAAATTCGTTGGAATACTTGAACCTAGCACCCACTTGCATGACCACACTGTCAAAAACTGACTTAATCGCGGATGGTTCAACTTGCTTCTTGTATTTAACAAAATCGGCTTGAAGTGCAATGATTAAATCATCGAGAATTCGCTGAACTTCCAGCAAATCACCTTGCACAACATAGGTCTTAACAGCTTGGGGCATTCCGCCGATGATCAAGAACTTTTTAAAATAGGTTTTGATTTTTTCATGAATCAACGGATTAAGTGGGATGGCCGAATTAGACGCCGTCATTGCATTAACCAATGAATCTTCATTCAAAGCACCCAAAAATTCATTGAATGAAAACGGATACATAAACATGGATCGCACCCTACCCACCCCAAACGACGGCAGGGCAGACAACGCAAATTCTAACAGGGAACCCGCGGCGATGACATGCAAATTGGGTTTCTTTTCGTAAAAATAACGAAGCTTAGAAATTGCTGCCAAACTCGCTTGAATTTCATCCAGAAAAACCAGCGTTTTACCTTCAATGATCTTGGTTCCTGTGAGAATCGACAGCTGTTCTATCAAATCATCGATGTCGGAAGCACTTTCAAATAGGCGTTGGTATTCTGGTTTCTCGTCGAAGTTGATTTCTACGAAGTGCTCAAAATGCTTCGACAAATTTCTCACAGCGGAGGACTTACCCACCTGTCGGGCACCCCTAATCAGCAGTGGTTTTCTCGATGGCGATTCCTTCCAATCAAGCAGCGCTTTGTCGATATGTCTTTTTAAATACATGAAAACCGATGATATTGTATCATTTACGGATCAAAAATACAAAATACAAACCAATAATTGGTCTAATTCATCAAAAATACAAACCAATAATGGACCCAAATCATCAAAAATACAAACCGCAAATCAAAACAAGGTCCGAGGATCCATCCTCAGAAGTTGTTGCCATGACAGTCCGCCAAAATGGGCTCATCATCCCATAAGTAAAAGAATTTCAACCATTTGCGAAATTACTCAATGGATTGAGTAAAATTACTCAGTGTATTGAGTAATTTCCGGAAAGGCCTATAGCGCTTCGGGTTTGGTTCGGAGATTCTATTAAATAAATAAGTCACCCGACAATAATATCGACATCCAAATAATCATCAATAAACACAAAATGAAGCCAACCACTGACCATGTAATTCCTGCATTAGCACGCTTACGAATTTTACCATTGTTTGGGGAAAGCATTTTCGCCTCTGAACCATTTGAAATCGCAATAACCCCAAAAGCAATACCGATTAAAAACACACTTGTAGGAATGCTTAGTATTCCAAATAACAATGATTGATTAGCTTTACGTTGAGCCATTTCCTCTGTGGTTTCTCCCGGTCTCGGCGTAGGACCATTATTTACATTTTCATAATTAGGATCAAGTTTTTGTGCCTGATTTTTTAAGACGCTATGAATTATTGCGAATACAATTGCTGGATAAAACAGAATAATGGTAGCCAGAGCTAGAATCCCATATATCCGCGCTTTATGTGTTTTCCGTTGGGCCATCTGCTCAACAGTCTCTCCTTTTCTTGGTTTAGGAACCGCAGCGCTGTTGATGTTGGTATGATAAGTCGCTTGACCTTTTACGATGCGATGATTATCGGTACTCAGTGCTGGGCGCATCGATGTTGAAACAGAACCATCTTTTGATGTCAGTTCCTTTACATCGCGACAATCTGCCACCACCGATGGTGATACCATATCTATTTCATTTGTTTCCACTTTCGAGGATGGATGCTTAGGCGCTTTTACCTTATCGTTGTTTGTGGATCCGTTTCCTTTTGCATTCCATTGGATATGGAACCCTGATGAATACAATCGCTTCTCCATGGAGCACGACGAGAACCACAGCACAACTGCAAACACGCTAACCCATTTAAATACATTCATTTTCATGCGACGAACTTATCAAATAGAAACAGGTATGCATTACGGATTTTCGCAAATCCGGATTGGAAATATTACGGAAAATCGCAATGACTCAACAGTTCAAAACTTTGCCCAAATACCACTTAAGTTCGAAAAAGTGTATGCCCACCACACTTTTAAGGACTTAAAAATGTAAAATTTCACACTTTTGGCGAGTTAAGTGGGTTTTCACCCAACTAATCCGCCGAATCAATATATTTGTTGGGTATGTCAAACACCGACAAACTCACAGAGGCACTTATAAAGTTCAGTCCCGTTCAAAGTGGTGAAATTTGACCACTTTAAATCCCAACACTTGAAGGTAGCCAAAGGGATCAGGCAAATCAAACTTCGTAATAAATTTCCGAGAATTACTCGTTGTATTGAGTAATTTCCGGAAAGGCAGCTTCATTCACAATTATTTCCCAAATTTTCGGGTCCATGAAACAAAGGGAATTCCAAAAATCCCATCGCCCCAGTATACATCATACGCTCCCAATACAGCCACATCTATCGCGCTTTTCCTACCGGCATAAAAACGCATGCCTGGACCACCCACGATCAGATCGCCCACATACCAAACCTCTCCCATCAAACTGGCAGAAGAACTCACCCTTTGGTTAAAGCTCAACGAAATTGCAGGGCGGACTTCATTTTCACGGGAATAAGTATAAGTATAATCAAACGTAACGGGATCATAGTAATATCTCGTATACTTTTGAGACAAACCCAATACACCGCCATTGATCGTTACATTGCTTTCGGGGTTTCCAAAGGTTAAACCCACATATCCTACACCCAACCAGATACCCGGATCGATGTACGACAATGAACCCGCTTGAACGCCCGTTGCTAAATACACATTCTGTTTTCCATCTGCCGATTCAGACAAAGTATTGGTATACTTCACATTCACCAAAAATGGAGCCGCCCAAATGGGAGCCGCTGCCCCAATACTCCAATGATCGTTCAACGCGTATTGCGCTTGAAATGCTAAATAATAAATGGCTTGAACATATCCCTCTCCTTTTTTCATTGGGATACCAGATGGTGAATAATAATAACGGCTCGGGTGTGGATTTGGGAATATTCGTTTTCCCGCCAATACTGGCATCTTTGCCACCGAGGATATTGATTTGATTTGGTATTTCGGAATCAAAATCAACCCTTTATCTGCGGTCAATATGCCAATTTCACGACCGTCATCAGACACTTTTTTTCCCGTGATCGTGCTATTATCATTCAACTCCACCATGTATTCAACATCATTGGTATCTGCAGATACCACGTTCGCGGAATTGTTGGCTTGTTCTGTTTGGGCATTGACTTTCATTACAGAAAAGCCGAGCACCATAAATATCATCATGTATTTTTTCATAGTCATTGATTTGACAACGAAGTTATACTACTATCAAATGGTTCTATTACGGCTTATCGCAAATGGCGTCGCCTACTTTTAAGGAATATCGCAATGATTCAACAATTCAAAATCTCAACCAAATACCACTTAAGTTCGAAAAAGTGTATGCCCACCACACTTTTAAGGACTTAAAAATGTAAAATTTCACACTTTTGGCGAGTTAAGTGGGTTCCCACCCAACTAATCCGCCGAATCAATATATTTGTTGGGTATGTCAAACACCGACAAACTCACGGAGGCACTTGTAAAGTTCAAAAAACAACGTTTTCGGCTGGAAGAAGCGGATAAAGGGAGCCCCGAAGCAGGCCACTGCGGACTTGGATTTGACCATCAAGAACACCTACCGCACGCTGATGACCCGCGGGATGAAGGGCTGTTACATCTTCTCGGAGGACGAGGAAACAAGGAATTGGTTTAGGGGGATTTAGGAACGATACAATTATGAGCTACGATGCGCTAAAGAAGTATTTATTGCAGCAAATGAAAATGAGTCACGTGTATCAGCCCGTGATGCTGAAGCGTTTGCTCATAGGACATGGTTCTGCAAAAGTGGAAGAAATCGCTTTGGATTTGGTTCAGAACGATTTAAGTTAGATTGAATATTATACGGAGCGAGTCCACAATATGGTGGGTCGGGTATTGAGGACGAATGGATTGGTGGATCGCGACAAGAGCATTTATCAACTCAAAGATTTTCAAACGCTAAACAACCACGAGATTCAGGAATTGATTGAAATATGCGATACTAAAATCAAGGACTATATTCAAAAAAGAGACCTTTCTATTTGGGATCATCGCAGGCGGAACCGCAAACCCATCGATGGCAGTATTCGATATCAGGTTCTAAATCGAGCACATAACCGATGCGAATTGTGCGGCATTTCATCGGACATCAAAGCACTGGAGGTAGACCACATTGTTCCTAAAAATTGGAATGGTGCGGATGATTTACACAATTACCAAGCCTTGTGTTATTCTTGCAACGCAAACAAACGTGATACCGATGACACTGATTTCAGAAACCGGGGTAAGGTTTTTGAATGTCGCGAAACATACTGCGTATTTTGTCATCCAGACCGCGAAAAAATTGCTGAAAACAATCTGGCCTATGCGATCAAAGACGCCTACCCTGTTAGCGTTGGGCATACGCTTATCATTCCGAAGAGGCATTTTGATAGTTACTTTGACATCACACAGCCGGAATTGAATTCGGCTCAATCATTGATCAAAGAACTTCAACCAAAACTCATCGCATCCGATTCATCTATCACTGGTTACAACATCGGAATCAACCAAGGCGTTGATGCTGGACAAACGATATTCCACTGCCATATGCATTTGATTCCAAGGCGGAAAGGCGATATCGAAAATCCCAGAGGTGGCGTTAGGAATTTGTTGGGAATAACAGGGATTTATTGATCACTTCCTAAATAGGCATTAAAATACTCATATAAATTCTGCGGGCATTCATGTTCTAATTCCCATGTAATTTGAACTACGCTTTTACCATCGATTTTCCCTTCAATAAAATTAGGATTACCCGCCGGCCTCAATCTACCCATACAATAGAAATCATTTTCTAGTTTTGACTTCTGGATAAACAACATCACAGGACGAGCATCATAATCGTTTTCAACAAAAGTCCTGATATCTTTACTATTAATGTCTCGACTGTGTTTAGACATCCAATGAAACTGTTTTTGATCAATAAAATAATCTTCGTACTGAGTCGCCTTTGAGATATTCATATCCTTTTTCAATGTCACAAATAGCGGAATTATATTAGAATAAATTTTGTAGCCAAAAATCACAGCTTCTTCATTTGCTTTGAGATTAGCAATGCGCGAAAAGTCCTTTCGAGAATACTTCGAATACAATTCGAAGCCAATATCACGTATTCCTGAATTCGTATTTCTCTTGTAATATTCAATTCCAAATTTTACGTTATCCACAAACAGATCCATAAAGAATGGATTCACAGTCAAAGCCGCATTAAACTCTTCAGTAAAATAAATAACACCACCCTTATTATTCATTATAAAATCAGATACTTTGTGGTTTTTGTTAAATCGAAAATTTAAGTTATTCAAGGCGGATTCTATGTCTTCATCTGAGAACTTGATATTGAATTCAGCTTCCAACTTTGACAAATCAGCTAGATTGAAATGACCATTAATTAGTAATTCATCCAAAATTGCAGACTCTATAACCCGTTTACCATTATTAACTTCCATACTGAGGTAATCTAATATTTTTAAATTATCCTCATTCATCTTTGTAGAACTAAGCTCCTTATTAACTAAATATCTCGCATACGATTTACTATAACTAACAAACGTATATGGATCTCTTTCATCCTCAAAAAGGAAATCACACATCAATGGGATTCTTCCAAGTTTTCGTTTTAAATAGTCATAATCAGAATCTAAGAATTTCTTTTGGTTTAATGACGTTGCGTCAATCGATTTGAAGATTTGTTCTTTAGCAATTAAATCGAAATTTATTGTTGAGGAAATTGGAGTGTGTTGATCAATATTTACCATCAATCTCCTCAATTTATCTTTATTAAACGAACGATCACCAAATAGTGCAACGGGTATTAAAAAATTCTTATCCTCATAGTTACCAATAAAATCAAGGACCGTTAAAAACTCTTTCTCTTTGGCTTTACGCAAGCCACGGCCCAGCTGTTGAACGAACACGATGGCAGACTGTGTAGGCCTCACCATGACAACTTGGTTAACCCGCGGAATATCTATTCCTTCATTTAGTACATCAACACTAAATAAGTAATCCAATTTTGCATCAGAATCTTGTAGTTCCAATCGATCAAAATAATCATCTCTGATATTGATGGGAGTATCGCCATCGATAACCTGAACTCGATACCCGTTTTTTGCGAAATAATCCGCCAAAAACCTACAATGATTTAAACCAGAACAAAAAACCAAACCGCTGACAACTTCACTGTCAGCGCCATAATATTTGACCTTATCTAAAACATGCTTTGCTTGTTCTAAATATTCTAAGGCATTAAATTCATCAATCTTGCCCTTACGATTATCTAATTTAATGTCTGTAATCCCATAATAATGAAAGTCACACAACAAATCGTCCTTCATCGCTTGATTCAATCGGATTTCATGGGCAATATTATTGTGGAACAATTTGAAAATATCGTACCCATCAGTTCTCTCAGGTGTGGCTGTCATACCCAACAAAAATTTAGGTTTGAAATAATCAATAATCATTTGATAGCTTGATGAACCGCTTCGATGTGTTTCATCAATCACTATATAATCAAATTGTTCGGGATCAAACTTCTCAATATGTTCCTTACGACTTAATGTTTGTATGGTCGCAAATATGTAATCATTTTGAGTGTCTGTAAATTCACCAGAATATAAACCCATTTTAATATCACTGGGCATTATTGACATAAACGTTTCCATGGCAGCTTTCGCAATACTTCGTCTATGAACAATAAATAAAAATCTCTTGGGATTGTAACTTTTCACATCAAAAGCCGACAGATAGGTTTTTCCGGTCCCAGTTGCTGAAATAATCAGCGCTCTTTTCGCACCATTTTCACGCAAGTTCTTTAAATTATCCAATGCCTTAATTTGCATTGAATTAGGAGTGATTTGAACAGTATATTTTGTATGTGGTTCAGGCTCGGAAACATAGGGCCTCACCTTTCTGTTTTGAAAATACAGAGCTGTATACCAATTCAAAAGGTCCGGCGTCAATCGCTTGGCTTTTTGCCATGTAAAATTAAATTCCTGATTCAGCTGATGATAAATATCTCCAGCTGAACTAGAAATAATTTGCAAATTCCACTCATTATTGTGTGTTAATGCCTGTTTTGTCAAATTACTACTTCCAACTATAATATCATGGTAATTTTTCTTACTCACCACATAGCATTTGGCATGGGAATCAATTTCGCTAATTAAACGTACCTCTAAATTTTTGAATCTCATTAGGTAAGATAACGCCAAAGGTTCAGTGAAATATTGGTAACTCGAAACCACAATCT
>JAIYBO010000208.1 GCA_027488495.1 Bacteroidota bacterium
CCACAATTCGAAGGTCAAACCAAAACCAAATTGGGTAACAATGAAGTAATGGGTGCCGTTGATATGACGGTGGGCGAAATGCTCGACAACTACTTAGAGGAAAACCCCAAAGAAGCAAGAATCATTGTTGACAAGGTAATTGTGGCTGCACAGGCACGTGCCGCAGCGCGAAAAGCCCGAGAAATGGTACAGCGCAAAGGGGCAATGAGTGGTATGGGCTTACCCGGTAAATTGAGCGATTGCTCTAAAACCGACCCAGCCATTTGTGAAATCTTCTTGGTTGAGGGTGATTCAGCGGGTGGAACAGCGAAACAAGGTCGCGACCGTGAATTCCAAGCCATTTTGCCATTGAGAGGAAAAATCTTGAACGTTGAAAAAGCGTTGGAGCACAAAATTTACGACAACGAGGAAGTGCGCAATATGTTTACCGCCATGGGTGTACATATTGGCACCAATGAAGAGGGTGAAAAAGAGTTGATACTAAACAACCTAAGATATCACAAAATTGTGATCATGACGGATGCGGATGTCGATGGTTCTCACATCAGAACCTTGATTTTAACACTTTTCTTCCGTCACATGAAAAAACTCATAGAAAACGGCCACTTATACATTGCAACTCCCCCATTGTACATGGTGAAAAAGGGCAAGGAAAGTCGCTACTGTTGGGACGATGCCGGACGTGATATCGCCATCAAAGAATTGGCAAAAGGCGGCAACGAAGACAGTGTGGGTGTACAGCGATATAAGGGTTTGGGAGAAATGAACGCAGAGCAGCTTTGGGAAACCACCATGGATCCTGCGCGCAGAACCTTGAAGCGTGTTGAACTCGATAGCGCCGCCGAGGCCGACAGAATCTTTAGCATGTTGATGGGCGATGAAGTGCCTCCAAGAAGGGAATTCATTGAAGCCAATGCCAAGTATGCAAAAATTGATGCTTAATTGCATCCAAACAAATTAATCAATCATCTCATTGGAAGCGGATGGCTCTGGAAGGGGTCATCCGCTTTATCCATTGTACAGGTAGCAATGCCGCCAAAACACTGGCCAATACTACTCCGATGTTCACCCATATAACCGACATTGGCTCTAGGTCTACCATCACATATTTCACAAAATACACATCTTGGTTCAATGTGAGGTAGTGGTAATTATCTTGAATCCAACACAGTGCAACGGCGATCACATCTCCTATCACAACCCCGAAAAAGACAATAATCGCACTTTGCCAAAGGAATATCTTTTGAATTTGCGAAATCGGACTTCCCATGGCCTGAGCGATACCAACAAACGACGTTTTTTCAACCATTAAGATCAGCAAAATGGTAGACATCGCAATGATTGCCACTACGGCCATGAGAATGAGTATCACCCAAACGTTGGTATTGAGTATGGCGAGCCAATCGTATATCTGTCGATGAAACTGTTTGGAATCTGAAATCCGCAGGATGCCAGGATTGAGTTGTTTGGCTACTTCCATGGGATTGAGTAAACCAGTGTTCGATTCCCACAATTCTATCTGTGTAAAACCGGGTTTTACTTCAGTATACTTTTGGACCAAATCCAATCCCGTGTAAATGACTTGATCATCGATTTGTTCGATACCTGTTTCAAAGATGCCCACTATGATGGGGCGTGCGGCTCGTGGCCTGCCATTACCGGAGCTATCGTTCACAAAAAACACCAGCGTTAAGGCATCTCCAGTGTCTAATTTCAGTCGATCACTCAAACTTTGGGAAATGTACACCCAAGTACCTGCGACGGGCTCTCTGCAAGATTTAATCACAAATTCACCCATGCCAAAATTGAAATCGCCCAATTCCATCCCTTTGGCAATCATCCCATCCAAATCATCCTCCCCTTTTACGATACACGCTTTACTGGCCGAAATCGCCGCGCGCGCTACCCCCATATTTTTCAGTTCTTTAGAATTGGAGCCTTTTTGCATGAACACTGGCAAATGCATCGATGATATAACCAACGGCTCAGCGCCCTCCACATTGGCAGCATGATCTACAATATAGCTGCCATGAATCTTAACCACTTTATCGCGAATGCCATTTTGGAAGCCCTTTACCGTGGCAATTGTCAAAATCATGGTGGCAACGCTCAAAGAAACTGCGGAAATTGCCAAACGCATCATATTTTTGGAGAAGGAATTGTTCCCGCTACCCATGAATCGAAACGCTATAAACCGAACCCAAGTCACTACAGTCATCAAAGGTAGTTCATTCAAAGCATTCCTTACAATCTTGTGTTTCACAATATTGGGTGTTCAACACAACGGTATATTTGCTCAGCCCACGGTCATTGTGAGTCAAACCCAAGCAAAACCCAATACCATCATCAATCCAGCTACACAAAACCCCATCCAAATTGGCGTTGGTGCAGAAAGCATGGAGAGTTACCTACCCTTGTTAACGAAGAAACGCGTGGGCATCGTGGCCAACCCCACCTCAAAAATCAAACAAACGCATTTGATCGATACATTGACATCGGCGGGTGTTCAAATCACGGTGGTATTTGCTCCCGAGCATGGTTTCCGCGGCGATGCTGAAAACGGGGCACACATTCAGAACGACATCGATTCAAAAACGGGTTTAAAAATCGTATCGTTGTACGGCAAACACAACAAGCCCACTGCGGAGGATTTGGCATCAGTAGATGTGGTTCTATTCGATATCCAAGACGTTGGGGCCCGCTTCTACACTTACCTCTCTACCTTACACTTTGTGATGCAAGCGTGTTCAGACAACAACAAAACGCTGATTGTTTTGGATCGCCCCAACCCCAATGGTTTCTTCGTTGACGGCCCCATACTAGAACCATCGTTCAAAAGCATGGTAGGCATTCATCCCATTCCCATTGTGCATGGAATGACCTTGGGCGAATTGGCAAAAATGATCAATGGTCAAGGATGGTTAAAAGACAGTGTAAATCCCAAAAGAAAGCCTTGCAAACTGAAGGTAATCCCTTGTAGCAATTACAATCACAACAGGCCTTATGTATTGCCAACGCCTCCATCTCCCAATTTACCCAACCAAAATTCCATTTACCTATATCCTACCCTTTGTTTGTTGGAAGGAACCAATGTAAGCATGGGTCGTGGTACCAACAAACCCTTTGAATGTTTTGGCGCGCCATGGTTGAAACAGGGCACTTATGAATTTGTACCACGCGCTATTCCGGGAAAATCACTCACGCCCCCCTATTTGGGCGATACTTGCAGGGGTGTTTTACTCACAGATTTCGCATCGGAATTCATCATTTCATACAAGCACATATACATTGAATGGCTGATCATGCTTTATCAGGAATCGCCAGATAAATCCAAATTTTTCAATCCCTTTTTCGATAAGCTGGCTGGAACCACATCGTTGAGAAAACAAATCATGGCCGGTGCCAGTGCAACGGAAATTCGCGATGGTTGGAAAAGTGGTTTGGATGCATTTATGGCGGAACGACAGCCTTATCTTTTATATCCTTACGATCCTCAAATTGGGTTGAACTAACCATTGATTTGGCGAGAGATGCTTATCTTTGAATCATGAAAAACTGGATCACATCAACGGCCATTGCGATTTCCGCGATGATGGGTGCTTGTAATCAAACTTCAATAAATCAAATTGGCGAACCGGTGAATTCTGATGACGCGGTTTCTGTAAATGTAGGATTGTCTGCGTTTCAGAAAGATGGCACATCGGAAACGGTTTTATTTGGCAAAGTAGCCGAAGTTTGTCAATCTGAAGGCTGTTGGTTTTCTTTCATCACAGACGATGAAAACGTAACGGTTGATTTTGGGGATGCATTTACGGTACCTAAGAACATTGCAAACAAGGATTTGTACGCCAAGGGGCATTTTTACAAAGACACTTTGGAGGATAAATCCATTGAGGTTAAGTTTAGGGCTGTGGGTGTAAAATTCAAATAATTTGGATTGATATGGCTATCAACAAAAAAGGGCGCCCAATGGGCGCCCTTTTTTGTATACTCAAATTGTCTTGCGAATCTCGCGCAACAATGATTTATTTAATTTCAAAGGTATTCATGAAAGCGGTGGTAAAATTACCGGCCCTGAAATCAGGATCACGCATCAATTGCAAATGCAATGGCACCGTAGTTTTTACACCTTCAATCACAAATTCTCCCAATGCACGCTCCATTTTCACAATGGCTTCTTCACGGGTTTGTGCTGAAACAATCAATTTAGCCACCATCGAATCATAGAAAGGAGGAATGGTATATCCCGCGTAGATGTGTGTATCTACTCGTACACCATGTCCACCGGGACGATTCAGTTGGGTGATTTTACCTGGACTAGGTCTAAAGTTGTTGTGAATGTCTTCGGCATTGATTCTGCATTCGATGGCGTGCTTGGTTGGGTAATGGTCTTTACCAGAAATGGGCACACCTGCGGCAATCAAAATCTGTTCTTTCACCAAGTCGTAGTTGATCACTTCCTCTGTAACAGGATGTTCAACTTGAATACGGGTATTCATTTCCATGAAATAGAAATTTCTGTGCTTGTCTACCAAGAATTCAACAGTACCCACACCTTCATAATTGATGATTTGGGCAGCGGCCTTTGCGGCTTCACCCATTTTCTCACGCAATTCGGGCGTCATGAAGGGCGATGGTGTTTCTTCCAACAACTTTTGGTGACGACGTTGGATTGAACAATCACGTTCAGACAAATGACATACTTTTCCGTATTGATCACCGGCAATTTGGATTTCGATATGGCGAGGATCTTCGATGTATTTCTCCATGTAAAGACCATCGTTTCCGAATGCGGCACCGGCTTCTTGTTTTGCACTGTTCCAAGCGGGTTCTACTTCTTCATCTTTCCAAACGATTCTCATCCCACGACCACCGCCACCGGCGGTGGCTTTCATGATTACGGGATAACCCATTTCCTTGGCAACTGAGATGGCTTGTTCAAAGCTCTCTAGCAATCCATCAGAACCAGGAATTGTGGGAACACCTGCTTTTTTCATGGTATCTTTTGCATTGGACTTATCCCCCATCTGATCGATCTGTTCTGGTGTTGCACCAATGAACTTGATACCATGATCTCTACACAATGCAGAAAACTTGCTGTTTTCTGAAAGAAATCCGTATCCGGGGTGGATGGCATCTGCGTTGGTAATTTCCGCAGCCGCCAAAATGCGAACCATATTTAGATAGCTGTCTTTGCTTTGTGGCGGTCCGATACAAACAGCCTCATCCGCAAAGCGCACGTGCAAACTTTCGCGATCTGCAGTAGAATACACAGCCACCGTTTTGATACCCATTTCTTTACAAGTACGAATGATGCGAAGCGCAATCTCACCGCGATTAGCGATTAAGAGTTTTTTAAACATACGATTGAAATTAGGCAGGTTCTACCAAAAACAAAGGCTGATCGTATTCAACGGGCGTAGCGTTATCTACCAAAATCTTCACGATTTTACCGCTGATTTCACTTTCGATTTCATTGAACAACTTCATGGCTTCAATGATACAAACCACTTTGCCAGGTTTCACATCGTCTCCAACATTCACGAAAACGGGAGATTCTGGGTTTGGCGTTCTGTAGAACGTGCCTACCATGGGCGATTTGATGGTAATCAAATTATCCGCTTTGGCTTCCGCAACAGGAGCAGCTACCGCTGGCGCCGCTGTTGGTGCAGCCACTGCCATCGGTGCAGTTTGAACGGCTACTGGGGTATATTGAGCAGTGGTAAATTGTGCAGGATTCTTTTTGATCAGAAGTTTGAAGTCTTTTTGATTGATTTCTACTTCATCAACACCTGCTGTTGATACGAATTTAATCAGTGCTTGAATCTCTTTTAAGTCCATAGTTTAGCTTGAATTTGAAGTCACAAAGAAAACCATATTTTGCCAAAACCGACGAAAAATGTAAGAAAACAACCGATTATTTATGAAAATTCGCCCAAAACGAACAAAAAATTGGTCATTTTGGCGAAAATTCAAATTTAAAAGGAATAAGAGATCCCGCCTTGAAAGACAGATTTTGCGATACCCATTTCGGCATACCAACCCAGTTGGTCGGCAATAGTGCCTTTGAAGCCCAAGGTACTTTCAAAACCAAATGTTGGAACGCTCGCAATATTGATACCCGGAATGTTGAATTTATTTAACAATCTAGAATCATTGGTTGAAACAGAAATTTTGTTGGTTCTAATACCCATGCCCAATCCCCAATATATCTTTACTTGCGCGTCAGGGTTGAAAGTATAATTATACCTTACATTTAAACTCCTTGTTTTGTAATTCAATTTCAGGTTGAGCTGTGTTAAAGTGCCCAGATCATTGAGAAAGAACGAATCTCTCACCAAACCACCCACGGTAAAGCCACTATTTGCAAAACTCAAACCCACAGCGTGTCTTTTACCCAACTTATTTTCATATTTCAAGTAATAAAGCGGTGCTGTTGTGTTGGTGGTAATTGCAGAAAATACGAATGAATCGGCCGGTGTTGTAACATTCGCATTGTCGAGACGGTTCACCACAAAGTAGATAAAATTCAAAGCACCTGCGCCCACCATGACTGTATTTTTAGCTTCTTTACCTGCAGAAGGTGCGGTGGGATCGGTTTGAGCTTTGCTCGGAGCGATATTACAAATGGCAATCAACAACAAACAGGTCATTGATTTGATGGCGTTTTGGGTATTTTTCATAATTATAGTTCGATCCAATGGATTGTATGTTCTGATTATAACGGAATATTACCGTGTTTCTTTTTGGGGTTGTTTTTTACTTTGTTTTGCAACATTTCAAAGGCTTGAATTAACCTTGCTCGGGTTTCTTCAGGTAAAATCACTTCATCCACAAAGCCCCTCGCCGCTGCTCTGTAAGGATTGGCGAACAAATCGCTGTATTCCTTTTCCTTTTCTTTCCAAGCTGCATCTCTGTCTTCGGCCGC
>JAIYBO010000084.1 GCA_027488495.1 Bacteroidota bacterium
AGAAGTCGTGCCAAAGGCCCAGAGCCAGAAGGCGTTGCAGTTGCCGAAATCAACGGTAGATCTTTTGCATTCGTTGCATTGGAGAGAACTGGTGGTGTGATGGTCTACGATGTAACCAACCCAACAGCACCCGTTTTTGAAGATTATCAAAACACACGCAGCAACACAGCACTTACTGGCGATTTAGGCCCCGAAGGCATACAGTACATCAGCAATGCCAACTCACCCACGGGCAAACCCTATGTAGTGGTAGCGAATGAACTCAGCGGAACAATCACAGTATTTGAAGTGATCAACAACACGTTGGTTAGTGCCACTGAAACAATCAACACAGATCAAAACATCGTGGCCTACCCCAACCCTGCAACAGATCGTGTATTCGTGAAAAATGTAGATTTCATGACCATCACAAACATGTTGGGCAAAGTGGTTTATCAAGGCAAAAACCAAACAGAGGGCATTGAGTTAAATCATTTCTCTACAGGTGTTTACTTGATTCAAGACAATCACGGTAGAACCTGCAAATTTGTTGTTAAGTAATTAATCAATAGCATTTTCAAAGAGAAGCCCCGCGAACCTTTGGTTCGCGGGGCTTCTCTTTTTCTACAAACGCATCGCTTTGAATACAAAACCAACACATGCCACAAGCACATAGACATCTATGCCGCCTTCATGTGCTGTTCCGTAATTTTTTTACTGATAATACAATTCCCGAATCAACCCATCGGCCAATCCAATTCTTGGCACCTCTCTCAATCCCGCACCAGACCACTTCAATATAGATGTATAAATCTGCAATGCCGGCACGATCACCTCGGCTCGCTCCAAGCGCAAATTGTAATTGTGCATCCGCTCCTCCACCGTCATCCCCAACATGTCTTTCAAAAAATCATCCAATTCCAACTTACTCAAACTCTTGGCATTCTTGGATTTAGAAATCGACAACAACTTATTGATATTCCCTCCACTTCCAATCACCTTCAGTGGTTTAATGCCCTTTACGGCGTTTTTTACCGCCAATTTCATCTTGTTCCAAACCTCATCCGAAACTTGATTGTGCATCATCCGTATGGTACCTACATCAAATGAATCTTGCAATACCCTCTCCCCCTGCGAATACAAAGTAAGCTCGGTACTTCCCCCACCCACATCGATATATAATCTGGCATCATCATTCAAACCCGTATCCTTCATGTGCGTATCATAAATGATGGCCGCCTCCTCTTTTCCCGTAATGATATCAATGGCAATACCCGTTTGCGCCAAAATCATTTGTACAATCTCAGCTCCGTTCGATGCATCGCGCATGGCCGACGTAGCACAAGCCCTAAATCGCTCCACCCCATACACCTCCATAATCAACTGAAAGGCTTTCACAGATTTCAATAAAGCATCCGACTTTTCCTGTCCGATTTCACCTTGCTTGAACACATCCAACCCCAATCGAAGGGGAATTCGCACCAAACTCAACTTCGTAAAATCCACGGAATCGCCATACGGAACTGCCTCTGAAACCAACAGTCTCACCGCATTCGATCCAATATCAATGGCTGCTAGGTTCAATCTCGTATTCTTTTTCTTTCAAATAATCGTAAATCGCTGTTTGAGAACGCACTATCGCATCTTCAGCACTGGCCTCACGATAATCATTCACCAATGAAGCATCCAAAATTCGGGCTTTTTCATTCTCCCTCAACTGTATGTTCATAATATGTGATAATTCTTCTCTGATCTTTGGGTCGATAATCGGACAAGCAACCTCCACCCTGTGATCGAGATTTCTCACCATCCAATCGGCCGAGGAAATAAACACTTGTTGCTGATCCCCCAATCCAAAAACAAAGACCCTCGCGTGCTCCAAAAATTGATCCACAATAGAAATGGCTTGCGGCTTCTTTTTAAAGGCTTTTTGGTCCATGACCGGACAGAATATTCCCCGAATCACGAAGCTAGTTTGAACACCCGCTTTGGCCGCTGCATATAGTTCTTCAATCAACATTTCATCAGACAAACTATTCAATTTGATGACCAAAGACGCAGGCTTTTTCTTCTTCGCCAAAGCCACCTGTTTCTGAATCAAAGTACCAAAATACTTACGCATATTAACCGGCGCTGGGATCAGCACTTTGCACGATTTTAAGGCCAACAAACTGGGCACGGGCTTTTCCAAACAATCAAATACACGATTGATATCCGCCATAATCTGTCTGTTCGATGTCAACAAACAATGATCCGCATACACCCTAGCCGTGCTCTCGTTCAAATTCCCGGTACTCACAAATCCAAATTGAGTGGTTCTATTGAATTCCCTTCTTTTGATCACACAAATTTTCGCGTGGATCTTCATCTCCGGTACCCCAATATATACTCGAACACCCTCTTCCTCCAACCTGCGCTTCCAATACAAATTGGCCTCTTCATCGAAACGAGCCTTCAACTCAATCACCACAGACACGCTCTTTCCATTTCGAACCGCGTTGATCAGTGCGTTAATAATTCTTGAGTCCTTCGCGAGGCGATACAAAGTCACCCGAATGCTCAACACTGCCGGATCAATCGCCGCCTCCCTGAATAAATCAATCACACTATCGAAAGAATGATAAGGGAAATGCAACATCACGTCGCGCTTGGCAACAACATCCATGATCCTACAAGTCTGCACCAACAAGGGATGCACAAAGGGCTTTGGCCTTGAAATCAAGTCATTAAAAACCTCCTTCGGAAAATCCATGAAATCCTTGAAATTGTGGATTCTACCACCCGGCACCATGTGGTCTTTTTTGTTCAACCCCAACCTTCGCATCATAAAATCCAACAAATTGGGATCAATGTTCTTGTCGTAAACAAATCGAGTGGCTTTGCCCTTTTTTCGATTCTTCAAACCTTTCTCCAAATCATCAATCAAATTGGAATGAAAATCACTGTCCAAATCCAATTCTGCATCGCGAGTTACCTTGATCAAATGCCCCATGAATTTATCGAACCCAAAAGGCGCAAACAGATACGGCAAATTGTATCGCACAATATCTTCCAACAAAATCAAATCCTGGGTACCCTTGGCCGATGGCAAAACCACCACACGAGGCAAATCACCCACAGGTATTTCAATCAACGCATAGCGATGCATCATCGCCGATTGCGTGTGCCCCAAAACACAAGCCAAATACACACTGCGATCCCTTAAAAGTGGCATCGCCGGAATCGACTCAATCATCAATGGCACAATGCGGGTGTGCAGCTTCTCCTCAAAAAAATTCTCAACGAATTCTCGCTGTACCTTATTCAATTGCTTGTCGGTTTTAAAATAGATTTTCCGCGACTCCATCTCAACCACCAACTCACGATATATTTTCTCAAATTGCGATTGCTGGGTCAATACAATCGACATAATCTGTCCCAAAATTTTGTCGGGATGTTGCTCCAAATGCATTTTCGCTTTGCTGTTCGCAACCTTGATCATGCGGTTGAGCGTAGCCACCCTCACACGGAAAAATTCATCCAAATTGTTGGAGAAAATCCCCAAAAACCGCAAACGATCGTAAATGTGATTTTGCTCATCTGCAGCCTCTTGCAACACCCTACCGTTGAACGAAAGCCAACTTATATCCCTGTTAATCAATAACTTCTTTACCATCAAGTGTATAATATACCCCAATACAAAGATGACTCCCCAACCAAAGCCCAAGTATTACCAATTTGAGAAGGATATGTTTATTTAACATTAACGATTTTCACAACCATCCCTTAACCTTGTAAACCATCCCTTAACACCAAAACAACACAAACACCACCATCCCGTTGCATTGATCCAACATACCAAATGGTATTTTGAGGCATTCATGATACCATCCAAAAGAAAAGTTCAAGTTTGTGTTCTAAGCGACTTACACCTGGGAACTTTCGGCTGTCACGCAGAAGAAATCACCCAATACCTAAAATCCATTGAACCAGAAATATTGGTATTAAATGGCGACATCATCGACATTTGGCAGTTCAGAAAGTCGTTTTTCCCACCGCAACACATGCAGGTCATCCGGGAAATATTAAAACTCAGTACACAGGGAACCCAAGTGTATTACATCACTGGAAACCACGACGAAGCACTTCGCAGGTATTCAGGCACACAGCTCGGAAATATCCTCCTAGATGACAAACTGGTCCTTCAACTCGATGGCAAGCGTGTGTGGATTTTTCATGGCGATGTATTTGATGCCACCACCAAAGGATCGGCCCGCCTGCTTGCCCAACTCGGTGGCAAAGGTTATGACCTCCTCATTTGGCTAAACCATCGCATCAATCAACTGCTACAATTTTTTGGCAAAGAGCGAATGAGCCTCAGCAAACGAGTAAAAGAAAGTGTTAAAAAAGCGGTTTCATGGATCAACAACTTCGAAAACACCGCGGCAGAACTAGCCATTGAATCCAATTACCACACCGTGATTTGCGGCCACATCCACCAGCCCCAAAAAAGGATAGTTCGCACCGAAAAAGGCGAAGTGCTTTACCTCAACTCCGGCGATTGGATAGAAAACCTCACCGCACTTGAATACAACCAGCAAACTTGGGAAATCTACCAACACCCCATTACACATAAAAAAGAACCCAAAGCCCAAGCCGAAATTGAAGAACTCAATTTGTTAAAGAAACCCCTGCTACCAGATGTAATTGGCGAACACATTGCAGCCATCATCGGAAACGCCGCCTTGAAATTATAACCGCATACAATATGAAAATATTATACGCAGTTCAAGCCACCGGCAACGGACACATCAGCCGAGCCGCTGAAATTATCCCACTGATCGAAAAATATGGCACAGTGGATGTCATGCTCAGTGGCAACAACGCCCACCTCCCAGTAAGCCTTCCCGTAAAATATAGAAGCAAAGGCCTGAGCCTATTCTATCAATCAGGCGGAGGAATCAACTATACCAAAATGATCACGCAATTCAATCCGTTGAGAATTTGGTCCGACATCAAGCGACTGCCTGTAAACGACTACGACCTAATCATCAACGATTTTGATTTTGTGACCGCCATGGCCTGCAAAATCCGCGGTGCATTTAGTGTACAATTTGGACATCAAGCCAGCTTTCAATATCACGAAACCCCTCGTCCAGCCAAATTGAATCGCATCGGGGAATGGGTACTCAAACGTTTCACACCCGCCAATTTCCATGTGGGTCTGCACTTTGAATCCTACCACCCCAACATTTTACCACCCGTAATTGGAGAAGCCGTTCGCAGGACCATCCCATCAAACCAAGGGCACATCACCGTGTATTTGGCGCAATACAAAATTGGCGATATCATACAACAACTGCAAAGCCTTACCCACCTAAAATTCCACATCTTCAGTGCCGATGTAGTTGCCAAAAAACAAATCAAAAATTGTGAACTGTTCCCGCTAGGCAAAGAGTCGTTTTCACACTCCATGGCACACTCCATGGGCGTAATTACCGGGGGCGGTTTCGAAACCCCAGCTGAGGCGATGTACCTTGGAAAAAAGATCATTACCATCCCCATCAAAGGCCAATATGAACAGTATTGCAATGCCGAAGCACTCAAGAAATTCGGGGCTTTGGTACTGTACGACATCGACATCCATTTCGGGGCACAGGTAGACCGTTATTTTACCAAACAAGCATCACAGGATTTCCCAAAAATCGCGTTTGTCACGAATCAAGAAATTGTTTCAGAATTCATGAAATTGGCCATCAAAGCCAAATCGATTCACCATCAAGAAACACCGCTGCCCGAAGCAACCGCGTTGGAAGGACTCATAAACACCAACTTCCCATCGGCATCTTCGGCCATCAATATCATGCCCTGACTTTCAATGCCCCTCATTTTTCGGGGTGCCAAGTTGGCCAGCAACAACACCTGCTTACCCACCACTTCTTCGGGTGAAAAATGCAGTGCGATACCAGAAACAACCGTGCGGGTTTCGGCGCCAACCTCCAATGTGAGCTTCAACAACTTATCCGCTTTCTCCACTTTCTCGCAAGCCACTACGGTAGCTACGCGCAAATCGAGTTTCGCAAAATCATCGTAAGTCACTTCCGGCTTGGTTTCAGCCTCCACCGCCTCACTTGCATTCACAGTCTTATCATTCCCATTGTCCAATTCATTGCTTTTCGATGCAGCTTCCGCCAAAACCGCCGCATTGGCAGCACCCGCAGCTTGTAATTTTGCAATTTGCGCCTCAATCACATCGTCCTCAATCTTCTGGAACAACAATCCTCCCTCACCCAATTTGTGTCCAACCGCCAACTCAAACCAAACACCTTCACTGCCTTCTCCAGCCATCCAAAAGGCCTTCCTTTGAGCAGCATCAGGATTTGATTGCAATTGACCCAACAATCGACTGCTGGCTTCTGGCATAAACGGCTCCATCAACATCGCCATATTGAACAATACTTGCACCGCCTCACTCAACACCTGCGCCGTGGCATCAGCGTCCGTTTTCACCAATTTCCATGGCTCATGTTCGGCCAGATATTTGTTGCCCAAACGCGCCAACTCCATCATCTTGAACTGGGCATCCCTGAACTGATAATTTCCCAATAAATTCACCACCGGCTTGATGTATTCCTCCACCATCGGATGCTTTCCGCCAACCACATCGCCCCGATCAAACAAACGATATTTTTCTTGAACTACACCCACCGAAGGCATCAATCCCTCGTAATATTTGTGCATCAACACCAACACGCGATTGGCGAAATTGCCCATAATCCCCACCAACTCCGAATTCACACGCGTTTGATAATCCTTCCAAGTAAACTCACTGTCCTTGGTTTCAGGCGCAATCGACGTTAACACATAACGCAATTCATCCTTCCGGTTTGGCATCTCCTCCAAATATTCATTCAACCACACCGCCCAATTTCTACTGGTCGATATTTTCTGTCCTTCCAAATTCAAAAACTCGTTCGCAGGTACCTGCTCCGGCAACACATAACCATCGCCCCGCAAATGCAACATCGCCGGGAATATGATACAATGAAAAACAATATTGTCCTTACCAATGAAATGCACCAGACGCGTATCGCCCGTCCACCACTGCTCCCAGTCATCGGGCCTCAACTCCTTGGTGGCCGAAATATATCCAATGGGCGCCTCAAACCACACATACAACACCTTTCCATCGGCACCTTCCAAAGGCACCGGCACGCCCCACTCCAAATCACGGGTCATCGCACGTGGCCTCAGCCCCTCATTCAACCAACTCTTACACTGTCCAACCACATTGCTCTTCCAATCCGATTTACCACCAATCCATTCATTCAAAAAAGTTTCCTGAATCTCATCCAAGGGCAAATACCAGTTGATGGTTTCCTTCATCACCGGAACCGTGCCACTCAACGCCGATTTGGGGTTCAACAACTCGGTTGGACTCAAAGTTGATCCACATTTTTCACACTGATCGCCATAAGCACCCTCATTCTTGCACGAAGGACAAGTACCTACGATGTATCGATCGGCCAAAAACTGACCCGCCTGCTCATCAAAATATTGCTCAGAACGAATCTCTCTGAAAGCCCCTTTATCGTATAAATTCTTAAAAAACGCTTGCGACAATTCCTTGTGCGTAGCATTCGATGTGCGCGAATAGATATCAAACGAAATCCCCAAATCCTTGAATGAATCCCCAATGATCTTGTGGTATCGATCTACCACGTCTTGCGACGTCACACCCTCTTTTCTCGCCCTCAAAGTAATGGGCACACCATGCTCATCGCTGCCGCAAATAAACAGCACCTCTTCACCCCGGAAACGTTGAACGCGGGCATGGATATCAGCAGGAATGTAAACACCCGCCAAATGCCCAATATGAACAGGCCCGTTGGCGTAAGGAAGTGCAGCAGTAATGGTAATCTTCGACATTAGAATGCAAAGATACTTTTACCGCGAATAAATCTGAAGGTATTTCTGCACGCTTTGTTTGTAATAGGGTTTAAATGCCGGCTGAACCAAACGCAACGCCTCTCGCTCACTCGCCTTTTTCCGCGCCGCCGCCTCCAATTCTGGTGGCACTTGCGGTGTGTATCCGTTGGGATTGTTCGATTCACGTCGGTCTTCCTGCTCCTGCTTGCGATCCGCACGCTCGTGCTCCAACAAACGCGTCATAATCTGCTTCTGTCGCTCCAACGATTGCGGTGTAACCTTGCCGTTCACCAAATCCTTTTCCTGCTGCTCCATCATTTTCTCCACCTCTTGCAGCGCATTCGACATCCCCTGTTTACCCTCTTGTCCCAATTCCTTGCGAAGCGCCTCCACTTGACGTCTCAACGCCTCCTGCATCAACGCCATTTTGGCCAAATCTTCATTCAATTCTCGCTGCGATGGCTCCCCACTCTCCCCTGGCTTCTGCGGACTTCCACCCTGCGGTTTTCCATTTTCGCCGGGTTTGCCCTGACGCTGTTGCTGCATTTTTTGCAACTGCTCACCCAACGCTTTTTGAGACTCACTCAACTTGCTTCCCGGCTTGGGTTTGCCCTGTTTGCCCTGCCCCGATTTATTGGGATTGTCGCAACTTTTATCCCCCTCTTTTTTCTGATCGCTCGACATTTGCTGTTGCATATTTTGCAAACTTTCCATCAGCATTTCTGCCAAATTGTTCAACCCCGTCATCACAAACTGCTGGTGCTGCGCCGCGGATCGCGGATTGCGAACCTTCATCTTTTCCAATGAAAACGCCATTTGTACATTCACCCGACCCATTTCCTTGGTCACAAAATTGCTGATCATCGTTTGTCGTTTCGCCAAGGCCATCAAACTGTCTTCAATGAACAACAACGACTCTTTCAATCGCATCTGCTCCCGATTCAACGCCACTTGCTTGGGATTGTCTGGACTCAACTTTTTCAACTCCGTAAAAATCGCTTCCTGTCGGGTAGACGCATCAATCAAATTCTCCAACAAAGCCCTCAAGGCTTGATAATCTTCTGCCATTCGTTTTTTCTGCTCCTGCTCAAAGCCCTCCTGCAATTTCTGCATGGCTTCTTTCATTTTCTGGGCAGATTTTTTCATTTTTTCCGTGGCTGCGGATTTCCTATTGTTTTGTAAATCTTGCGATGCTTTCTGTGATTCTTCACCCGCTTCTTTCCGCTCCTGCTCACCGGTTTTCAGGTCCATGGGCTTTTCCATGGATTGATTTTTCTCCTGAATTTCCTGTATGCCCTTCTCAATTTCTTGCAAGGCGCGATTTTGTTCGGCTTGTTTCTCTTTGATCTCCTGGGAAGCCTCTTTTCCTTTCTCCGACTCCGTTTCTTTGGCCAATGCCTCCTCGCGCTCTATCCATTCTTGCATCTTTTCCAACTCTTGGTCCAGGGCTTCTTCCAGCTCCAACTGCTTCAATTGCTCCATCAGCTTTTCCAATTCCTTGGAGGTTTCTTGACTCATCTCGTTCAATTTTTGCACTTTCTCCTGAATCGCCTCTTTATTGGCTTTTTGCTCCATCAAGCGATTGATTTCATCAATCAACTTCTGCATCTCGGGATTGGTCAACTGCTTCATCCGCTGATTCAAATCCTCTTTCTTCTTTTGCAATTCCTCCGATACCGGTTGAAGCGATTTTTTCTGCTGATTCACCTTCTCCTGCTTTTTCTCCAATTGCTTCAACGCCTCAACCATTTTCTGCTGCTGATTGAGCCAACTTTTTACTTTATTCTCTTGGTCCCAGCCACTCTGATTTTGTTGTAGCGATTCTTGCAACTTCTGAGATTCTTTTTGCAATTCCTTCAACGACTTGGCCGTTTTGTTCATCCCCTTACCGATGCTCGATTCCTGTTTCTCCAATTGCTCAAATACCCGCTTCACGTCCATTCGCTCCAAAGTTTTGATGGGCGTGCGCAGTGTTTTACCACCCCGAATCCCGTCGTTGTCTTTGGCTGCAAACTGATATTCCAACACCTCTCCCGCTTTCAATCCCATCATCGCCAAGTCCAAGGCATGGGTCACCGCAACCTGTTGTGCATCGCCCTGAAACAATGGCACTTTTTGCCAATTGCCATCCCTGCCCTGAATGCGATACAAAAATTGCACATCCAACACCGAATAATCATCGCTGGCAACACCTGAAAAATACCAAGTTTCCAACTGCACTGTATCCTGTAAAACATCCATTTGGATGCTCGGAAATTCATCTTTCTGCACTTCGATTGCACTGGCGAAAGTATCCATCGACAGCCCCTCGGGCCCCTTCATGGCAAACAACAATCGCTGGTTAAACATGGCCACATGCTTATACACCGCAGCTCCGCCATCACCCTTCCCTTCAATCCATTGCCCCGCACCACCGCGCAAAGCTTGTATACTCCGCCCCACATACCAGCCCTTCAATTGCTCACCCCGCAACCGATACTCCAAACGTGTTCCCTCTGGCACCGCTACCCCCTCAACCTGCAGGTACTCGCCATCTTGCACCCCGGTATAATCCGGATAATCTGCGTACAACCCCACACTCAACCAATGCGGCTGTTTCAGCACCTGCAAACCATACTCCCCCAAACCATATTCCATCGCCCGAACGCCGAACACCTCATCCTTCACAACCCCCTCAAAAACATATTCAAACAATCCCTTGCCCAACTTCCGCATTCGCAGCCATTGATCGCCGCGACGTAATTCCAATTGATCCGGCAAAAGCCCACCTTCCGCAACCACTTTAAATCTATACGATTCACCCTCTTCAACCACCATCGCCCCGCTCAAAACCCGAATTGTAAATGGCGCTTTTCGCTCAAACTCTTTGTTGTATTGAAACACACGAGTGGCGCCCTGCAAAATTTCTGTTGACTCGTATGACCCTATCCCCAACAACAACAGCAACAAAACACCAAAACGCAGCACCCATTTGCGATGCCTCCCCCAATCCAACGCCTGTAAAAATGGCACATCCCGCAGTGCAATGGTCTTTTGCTCTATGCCCTCGATCAACCATTCGCTGCCACCTTGCACCCCCAGCATATCCTCCAATTGCAACAAATTCAATAACTTATCAGATACTTCAGGGAAATAATCACCAATCCATACCGCGGCCTCTGCATACCCCAACACCTTTCCCACACCGCGCAATTTCAACCAGGGACGAACCACCCAAAAGCCCATCGCCACAATCCAAACAATCCACAAGCCCCAGAACATCATCGCCCTTGCACCAGCTCCTAACCAATAAAAATGTTCAATCAAAAAGACCCCGCCAAACATCCCCAAACCCAATGCAAACCATGCCATCACCCCCCGAACCAATTGCTGTCGGTAGTACATGAAAATGAATTCGTTGAGTTTTTTCCTTATGCCACTGCTCATGCGAGGTTGACCATTTTGGCCTAAATACAAATATACGAAATTTCAACCAAATTTGGCCCCGAAAACCACCGCCCCAACGCCGCTTTAACGCAGCATATTATCCAACAAAATCGCCGTGGCAATCCCCGCATTCAGCGACTCCGCGCCACCCTTACCGGGAATCGTCACCGGCTTCGTCACCAACGCAGCAGCTTCTGGCCGAATGCCATGCGACTCCGAACCGATCAACAGCATGTTTTTTCCTTCCAAGGCGATGCCATGCACACTTTCACCTTCCAAAAACGCACCGTATACCACCCTATTCTCGGCCGCCAAGGCCAATTTAGTATACACCACCTCCACACGCAAAAAAGACCCCATGGTGGCAGCCAAACACTTGGGATTGAAAGCATCTACACAATCCTCTGATGCTACAATTTGCTTCAAACCAAACCAATCCGCCAATCGAATGATGGTACCCATATTGCCCGGATCGCTGATGCCATCCAAGGCCAACACAAAGGGAACATCCAAATTCAAACCCATAGACTTGGGCATATTCACCAAGGCCATCACCCCCGGCGGAGTATCAAAAGATGTACATTTCTTGTTCTCCTCCTCCGTCATCAAATCGCAGGGATACGGCGGCGCAAATCGTTCTAAAAAAGACTCCGTGGCCCAAATCCCCTCCAACAACCAACCGCTGTGGAATACTTCCTCCACCGCTTTTCGGCCCTCCACCACAAATTGGCCATATTTTTGCCTAAACTTTGGCATGCGCAGCGATGCGATGTGCTTGACTTGAGCAATGGATGGCATATAACAAGGGCAAATATCACAGTTTTCTGCGGAACTACCTACCCGCCCTTTTGCTCGTACTCACTTTCCATGGTTGCGGCGTGAAAAAAAGCATTCCGGATGGGAAATACCTCCTCAAAAAGAACGCCATTTCTCTGCCAAAAAAATCCGCCGTGGGCACCGACCTCAATGCCCAAATCTTGCATCGACCAAATAAACGCGTGCTGTTCAACAGATTGCCCGTTTTCCTTTGGGCCTACACCCTTGGAACGAACGAAAATCACCCTGAACTCTCCGATTCCATTGCTTGGCGTCGCACCCTGAGAAAGAAATTTGGCGAACCACCAGTACTTTTAGACACCAACCTCATCCAACTCAGCGCGGAAAACATCTCCAATCACCTGTTTAATCTGGGATACTTCGATGCCCATGTAAAGGCACAAATCACCCACACCAAACGAAAAGCCCACGTCAACTACTTCGTTGAACCTGGCACCCCCTACAGACTCAATTCATTCTTCAGAGAGCCCGCAGACACCGCCCTCAAACCCCTTATCGACACATTGGTGGCACAAAATACCGCCTTCAGATTGTGGTGGCCTGTGAACCTCAACAACCTCAATCAAGCCAAAGAAGAACTCACACTAGAGTTGAGAGATCGAGGCTATTACGACGCCCAACCCGATCTATTTCGCTATGAAATCGACACCCTACAAAACAAAAAAGAAGGGGCCGTTTTTCTCAAACTCGACAATCCCAATGCCCAAAAGAAATTCCGCAGATACAAATTTGGCACCACAAACCTTACCATCATTTGCGCTGACATATACCGCAGCAACCTCTACCCCCAAACCCATCGCAACAAAGGCAAATTCTTCACCCTCAACCATTACCCCCTCAAAGCCAATGTACTCGAAAAAGTGGTTTTGATTGATTCCGGACGATGGTTCTCACAGTCTGTTACCAACCAAACCTATGTGGGACTGGTAGATATGGCACTGTTTTCTTACGTGGATTTGCGCCAGGAAATTGATTCGGCAAGGGGGCTCATCAACACCTTCATCACCGCCAAAGCCGTTCCCCGAATCTATACCCAAATAGAACCCCAAGCACTCTATTCACCGCAAGGTAGCTCCGGAACCAACTTCCAAACGCAAAGCCAACGATCCTTCGGATTGGCAGGCATCATGTCGTTCAACAACCGCAACGCCCTGGGCAATGGCGAAAACCTCAAAATCAGTTCCATCACCTCATACGAAGCGATTTTCAAACGGGGCGAACTCGGAAACTTCCAATACGGATTGCAGCAAGGATTCAATATGACCCTCTCCTTGCCCAACTTCACGATGCTCGAGAAATTCAAAATCAAAGACGCCTACCAACGAAAAAATACCGTTTTCTCCCTCAGCTATCAATCAGAAAACAACCCCAATTTTCAACGCAGCTCTTTACCAGCATCCGTTTCACTGCAATACATCCGTCCCAATTTTAGTTGGTATTACACCCCCATCGAACTGAGCTTCAACCAAAACGAAATCAGCCCAGCCTTCTTGCCCAAATTGCCACAGCTCGATCAAGATTTTGTAAAACGCGTTTTCACCGACCAATTGATCACCGCCGCCAAATTGGGATCCATTTACACCAACAACCGCAACAAGCCTGGTCAAACTTATTTCTTTGGCCGCGTGGGATTTGAAACCTCCGGCAACTGGCACCGCTTGGCGAGATTCCTTTTTCAAGACAATTACAACCCAGACAGCTCCTACCAATTCCTGGGCGTGAACTATTTCCAATACGCCAAAGTGGAAACCGAAATTCGAATCCATCAACACATCGACGAGTTAAATACCATCGCTTTCCGCGCAAATTTCGGCATGGCGTTGCCCTATTGGAATTCAAATGTGATTCCTTACGATAAGCGATATTTCATTGGCGGTAGCAACAGCTTACGTGGCTGGAGACCCCGTGGCATCGGACCAGGCAATACACCGGCCGCTTCTGGATCCATCATTGATCGATCGGGAGAATTTCTGCTCGAAGCCAACCTTGAATACCGCTTCACATTGATCAAAAACTTCATCGAAAGCGCACTTTTCCTTGATGCCGGAAACATCTGGAACCTCAGCGCAGCCGGCTCCGCAAACGGCTATGGCGTAATCAATCGCAACACATTTTTGTCCGAAGTGGCCCTAAATACAGGAATCGGGTTTCGGTTCGATTTATCCGTATTCATGTTCCGCGTAGATTGGGGATTGCCCATCCGCGACCCAAGCAAACCCATCGACCAACGTTGGGTGATGACCAAAAACGTATCCGGCACCTTCGGGAAATACTTGATCGACGAAACAGCCATTGCCATCGGCATCGGCTACCCCTTCTAAACAAAAAGTCAATACCACCCCATTTTGGCATCATTTTTGGCTATTGGGGTTATCCATTCTTTTCGATGAAAAAAAGCGTTTACCTCATTGCCTCATTGATTGTGAGCACATTCACAATTTCAAGTTGCTCCAGCTGGTTGGGCAAAGTCAACATTTTCCCGGTTGAACAAGATGTTGCCCTCGGCAAACAAGTGGCCCAAAGCTTTGAACAAGGCAGCGCCGCGGTGGTCCTCGATTCAACCCAAAACCCCACCCTTTACAAATACATTTACGGCGTGCGCGATAGCATATTGAACACCAATTTGTTGGTACACAAAAATGATTTCCCTTGGAGAATTCGCGTGATTCATAACGATACCATACAAAACGCCTTCTGTACCCCCGGTGGCTATATCTACGTGTACACAGGACTCATGAGATACCTCGAAAGCGAAGACCAACTCGCTGGGGTGATGGGACATGAAATGGCGCATGCCGAAAAACGACATTCCACCGATGCCATGACGCGAGAATTTGGCGCCAACTTACTACTCGAACTCATTTTTGGTACCAACAAAGCACAATTGCTGCAAATCGCCACCGGTCTGGCACAGTTGAGCTTTGGAAGAGACGCCGAAACCGAGGCCGACAATTGCTCGGTTGACTGGTTGTATCAAACTTCCTACAACGCCGCAGGTGCCGCAGGATTCTTTGAGAAAATGCAAAAAGAAAAAAACAAAGTCAACATCCCCGAATTCCTTAGCACCCACCCCGATCCAGGAAACCGCGTTGCCAACATGAAAAAACGCTGGAGCGAAAAAGGTGGCAAAATGGGCCAAACCTACACTGATCGATACAAAAAAATGATGGCTTTTCTGCCCAAATCATAACCCAAGTACATAAAACCACCAACCAACACACCCCATTCAACCGCTTTGTTCAAAAAAATCACCATAGCCCTCATCTCATTATCATTCAATTTATTGAGTGCACAAACCGACTCGTTGGTAGGTGATGAATCCACCGATTTGGTGGCCATAAACACCCTTTTGCGCGAAGCCGGTTCACATTTGGGCACGCATTACCGCGGTGGCGGCAAAACACCCAGTGGTTTCGATTGCAGCGGCTTTGTGGGCTATTGCTACAACACCACATTGGGCATCAGAACCCCAGCAAGCTCATCCCTCTTTCACAATGCCGGAGTGCATGTACCCATCGCCCACGCAAGACCTGGCGACGTCATCTGCTTCAAAGGACACAGCACCAGTCGGCGCATCATGGGACACGTAGGCATCATTACAGAAGTAACTCCCACCGAAATTTATTTCATACACTCCGCGTCTAGCGGCGGAATTCGTTACGATGTCCTTAGTGCACCCTACTACCGGGTGCGATTCATGGACATTCGAAGATTTTTTTAATTCCCTTTGAGGCCGTCGGCTTTCCCGATCGTCCAAAATACTCGGCCAAAACCTAGGCCAAAAATCTACCGAGAAACCGTGGTTAAAAAACCTAGACCAAAATCCTAGGCAAAAAACCCAGATTAATATCCTAGGCAAAAAACCTAGGCAAAAAAAATCACCCCGAAACCTCGAGGTGATTTTTTTTTACTAAACGTAAATTCTATTATTCTTCTGACTTTTTCTCAGTTTTGGCTTTGGATGCACGGGGCTTCTTGGGCGCTTCGATGGCTTTTTCCTCTGTGGGCAAGGCCAATGTTTCGGCCTTCTGTGGCGTAAAATTCAACTCTTCCGCACCCTCAGCACAATCCACCAACAAACAATCGCCCTCCTTCAAATTGCCTTGCAATACCTGCTCAGCCAATGGCTCCTCCAAGTATTTCTGCAATGCGCGCTGCAATGGTCTGGCGCCAAAATCTGCATCGAATCCTTTATCAGCCAAAAACGCCTTCGCCGCATCACTCAAACTCACTTGATATCCGATCTCACCAATGCGCTTCAACATCTTCACCATTCTCACATCCAAAATCCTGATAATATCGGCGCGATCCAATGAATTAAACACCACCACATCATCAATCCGGTTTAAAAATTCTGGTGAAAAGAACTTCCTCAACTGCGCTTCGATCACCTGCTTGCTATCCTTCTCCTTGTTCAC
>JAIYBO010000062.1 GCA_027488495.1 Bacteroidota bacterium
CACAATCCGCTATACCCCACCATTTGGGAGGCTTTGATGAAGAACCGCGCGGCAGGAGAAATCGAACCAAATACTTCAAAAGGACTGCAATATTTTGCCCAAGCCCTTTCAAGCAATACCCGCACGGCAAAACAATTAAAGACACTAAAAAAATCATTTACCCCCAATGCAGTAGCCATTTTCTGTATTGGCGAAACGCCTGGAACGGAAATTCCCGGCAACATTGACGATCTGGCTGCCGAAATCAGTGCGGGCGACAAACAACTCTTCGATTTTTTCGTACAAAATCAGATACCTGTGGTGTTAGTATTGGCTACTGGCCGTCCGCGCATCATCACCGAATACGCCAATAAATCCACGGCCGTTTTACAAGCATACCTCCCCGGAAATGAAGGTGGAACCGCCATCGCCAACATCATGTATGGCGTAACCAACCCCTCGGGAAAACTGCCTTACACCTATCCTAGATTCTCTGGCGATGTGGTGCATTATGATCACAAATCCACAGAAAAGAACGACAAGCTTTTTGGCACCAACGCGTACCAACCGCTGTTCGATTTCGCACATGGTTTGAGTTATACCAAATTTGGATATGGAGCATTGACCGTGACACCCACCGCAAACCAGTCTTTTCAAGTAACAACCACCATCACAAATACCGGCAGCAAACCCGGCAAGGAAGTATGTCAATTGTACTACCGCGATGAATTTGCCAGTATCACCCCATCGGTTAAAAAGCTTTGCGCGTACCGTAAAACCAAAGAATTACAGCCCGGCGAAAGCGAAACCATCGAATTCACTATCACACAAAAAGACCTGAGTTTCATCAACAAAGATTTACAGCGTGTGACTGAACCCGGCGATATCACTTTCATGATCAAAGACCAAACGGCCACGGTTCAGATCAAGTAACGAACAAATGAAGTAACGGATTAAGTTAACGAACCAAAATTTATTCTGATAGATTCACAATCTATCTCCAATATATCTTCAACAAAAAGGGGCCCCGTCTGTGACGGGGCCCCTTTTATATTAACACTTCGTGCTCAATCAAATTTTCTGAAAAACACGCACATAATCTACATCCATCTGCTGAGGAAACACCGTTGTACCATCAGGATATCCAGGCCAATTGCCACCCACAGCCACGTTGAAAATAAAGAAAAACTTCTGATTGAAAGGATAAATCCCACCCGTATTCGATGGTGTTAACGTGTGAAACTTCACATCATCCACATACCACTCAACCAAATTGTTCTCCCACTTCATCGTAAACACATGAAATGCATCGGCAAAAGTACCAGTGGGAATACCATAGGAAGCCGTTCTCTGCGTGGATGGAGGATTGTTGCCGAAATGCGCAGTACCATGAACCCGATTGGGCTGATGACCTACCAACTCCATGATATCCAACTCACCACATTTGGGCCAACCCACAGTACCGAAATTCGCACCCAACATCCACAAAGCCGGCCAAATGCCTTGGCCCTTTGGCAAACGCGCACGAATATCAATCCTACCAAACTGAAACTCACGCTTCCCTTTGGTTAAAATCCTGGAAGAAGTGTAATTGTAACCTCCCTGCGATTCCTTCTTGGCCGTAATCGTCAACTTGCCATTCCCCACAGAGCAATTCGTATTGTTTGAAGTATAATACTGAGATTCGTTGTTGCCCCATCCGCCAGAACCGTTGCCAATGTCGTAGCCCCAACTCGCCAAATCCAAAGCATCGCCAGAAAATTCATCGGCCCAAGCCAAATTATATCCAGCGTAAGTAGTGGGCGTGGAATATCCATCCCCCAACGTAACCGCTTCAATTTTCACAGTATCAACCCGCTCCACATAGTGAGCCGCACTCGCATGAGCTTGCAACACCACTACATAAGTTCCCTCGGCAGCAAAAGTGTAACTCGCCACACCCGAAGGTGATTCAACCGTTACATCGCCCTGCTTATCTTTGAAAATGGCAGTGAAATAATTGGCTTTATCTGCCTTCATATTGAATGTCACCTTACCCTTCACCGTCGCTGAATAATCCAACGTCCAAGTGAAATTCTCAGGCAAAACAACAGGATCTACGGGCTTGTCTTCACACCCAGCCAAAAACATTGAGCCGATGCTTACAAACAAACCCAACACACCCAATTTCAATATACCTCGCATCTTAGTTTTGCTTGATATCGTCTATGTAATAAGTACCCGCGTTGGCCACGTCCCAACCTGGGAACAATACCAAACGATTGAATTTTGTTGGATCCGCATCGCTGAAGTCAATTGAAACCTCAACCCACTGATTCGCCACCGTTACATCTACGTCTTTTTCAATAAATTCCGTTGTGTTATCGGCATTTTCCAACTTGATTCTCATCTTTCCAGTAGCTGGGGCATACACCTTTACGGTAATTTTCTTATTCGTGGCAAAATTGAATTTGTTGGTCATATTCACATATATACCAGCCCAAACTTCGTTGCCATGAACTGTTTCCAACACCTTTGCACTGGTATTGATACCACCCGATTTGGGATTATTGATGATCGAATAAGAACTACCACCAAACGTGCTAAACTTCGGCTCTACACTCTCGAAATCAATGGGCAATGTATAGGTAGGATCTGTACTTCCACCGTTATCAATGGGATAAGTATCAGGCACCAAACGTACATACCATGCCAAAGCAGGATTTGCTGCATCAATGTATCTCAAGAAAATTTCATTCTCAGTCATGCGAATTACCTTGTAAGTGTTCACTCCAGTATAATATCCAATGAAAGATTTACCACTCACAGTCAATGTGGTATCAGCACCCATCGTCAATGTCCAATTCTGATTCATCTGATCCGCAAAAGGCGCAGTGTAATCGGTCTTGGGCGACAAAGTAGCACCCGGGAAATTCGCAGCTTGAGCAGAATTGATGTATACATCTCCCTTGGTCATTTGATCAAACGCAAACCCCTTCAAGTGAAATACAAACGCATCGTTGTACAACCCTGTGTTTGATTTATCGTTCTTCTTGGCTGCCCAATATTCAGGATAATTACCC
This sequence comes from Bacteroidota bacterium, assembly GCA_027488495.1. Classification (GTDB taxonomy): domain Bacteria; phylum Bacteroidota; class Bacteroidia; order NS11-12g; family UBA955; genus UBA955. The sequence continues at coordinate 3,042 of JAIYBO010000062.1, forward strand.
GCCGCCCCAATCGGATTAGGACCCACACCAAAATGTGCTTCGCGCGTTGAATCAATCACCCAAGTTTTGTAACCCTTGCCAGCACTTCCGCCTGTCATCATCGTGTACAAAGCGTTGTTCAACAAAGTGGCATCATCCTGTGCGATGGTGATCGTTTGAGTAGAAGAAGCACTTCCACCCGAATTAAACACCGTCAATGTTACCGTGTAACTGCCCTTCAATGGGAATGTGCCCAAAACGGTTGGACCTTCGTCCTTCGTTCCATTGCCAAAATCCCACTTGGCGATCAAGTTCTTGTTCTTCGCATTAAACTCAATCACGTTTGGATTGCTCGCCGTTGGCGCATAAGTGAATTCAGCGTCTGCAGCCGTTGGCGCATCGCCCAAGGATGGTTCATCTTCACATCCCGACAGTGCAAATGCAGTCATCACACTGAAAAAAAACATTTTTATTGGTTTCATATTGCTATTTATTTAAAAGATTAATATCCACTGTTTTGACTCCAATTGCCACCCGCCAAATCAATCTCCACCTGGGGAATGGGGAACAATTCGTGCTTGCCAGTCACAAACCCAACCAATGTGGTTGCCGCCTGCTTGGTGCGAACCAAATCGAAATATCTATGACCCTCACAAGCCAATTCCAATCTGCGCTCGTTCCAAATGTCAGACACCAAAGCTTGGCCCGACGTGGTAACGTCACTCAAATTTACCCGCTTTCTCACCAAATTCAAATAGGTCTTCGCCTTGCTCTCATCGGGCGATGATTTGCGCGCATTCGCTTCAGCCGCCATCAACAAAACATCCGCATAACGAATCACCTTGTAATTCACCGGACTCGTTAAGTCATTGTCTGGCAATCCAATCTCCGCCTCTTTTTTGATGTACTTGTTGTTGTAGTAACCCGTATGTCCGCCCGCACCCTTGGCATAAGTGATGTCTTGGGGCTTCGCTTGCTTGGCGATAAACGCATCGATGTCCAAAATGGTCGCATCCCTGCGAATGTCACCCGAACCAAAGGCATCGTACAAATTCTTCGTGGGCAAATTGTAACTGTTGCCATCGCCGTAAATGGGGCCTTTGTACTGACGGATACCCTGGAAGCCTGGACCCGCATTGCCTTCCAAACAGATCAAACAACCATATCCACCACCTTCAGCACCGGTATACTCAACGTCAAAAATGGTTTCCTTGTGGCCTTCGTTGGCAACAGTAAACAACTGATTGTAGTTTGGTATCAAACTGTACATGTTCTGATCAATCAGCGTCTGAAAAGTCACAGCCGCTTCGTCGAACTTGTCTTGATACAACTGCACCTTGCCCAACATCGCCAAAGCAGCACCCTTGCTGATCCTGCCCTTCTCCGCCACCGTCCAATCCAACTTAGAAATGGCATAGTTGAGATCCAGCTCAATCTGCTTGTAAACATCCGCTTTGGGCGCGCGATCCACCGTGGTCACCTCATCAGCACCCAAACGCTTGTCTATTACCAATGGCACATCGCCAAAAAACTTCACCAACTCAAAGTAGTAAAATGCACGCAAGAACGAAGCCTGGGCCAAAATACCCTCCTTACCCGGAAAATCTATCTTGTTTTTGTTCTCCATGATAAAATTCACACGGGTAATCCCCGCATAATTCCAACGAAAAACATTCCTCAACTCCTGATTCACAGCGCCATGACTCATGTCGTCCAATTCATGCAAACCCTTGGTATCCGTCACACTCTCCCCACCCGCAATGGTGTTGTCTGAGGCGATTTCACCAATCCAAACCGACATGAATGAACCCTGCATCAAATCATAAGCACCCGTTAAAGCGCGCTGATAATCAACTGGAGTATTGAAAAAATTGTCTGCATCCTGTGTATACGCAGGATCCACATCTAAAAACTTCTTGCAGCTGTAAGTTGGCAACAAAAGAAGCCCACAAACAAACGTAATTAAAATTGTCTTTTTCATCATTAAAAGCGAATTGAGAAGCCCAACATAATGGTTCTGGCCTGGGGGTAAAAACCGTTGTCGATACCCGCACCCAAAGCACCACCCACCGAACCCAAATCAGGATCGTAACCCATGTATTTGGTTAGGGTGTAAATATTATTGGCCGACAGATAAATCCGTAAACCAGTCATTTTCAATTTTTGCAATTGCTTGCCACGCAAAGTGTAACCCAACTGCAAGTTCCGCAACCTCAAGAATGAACCATCTTCTACATAGTAATCAGAAAACACGTTGTTTCTGTTGAGCGATGTAGTTAAACGAGGATTTTCATTCGTGCTGTTCGGGCCAGTCCATCGATTGATGGTGTAAGACAATTGGTTCGCATATGGCTGTTGACGCTCATAGTTGCGCACAATTTTTTGTCCAACCGCCGCATACAACTGCATCGACACATCCCAACCACCGCGAGACAAACTCAAATTGTATCCCGCAGTGAACTTGGGCAAAGGAGAACCCAAACTCTTTTTATCGCTATCGTCAGAGAAATTGATCACACCGTCGCCGTTCAAATCTTTGAACTTGAAATCACCAGGCTTGGCACCGGCCTGCTTCACGGGTGAATTGTCGATTTCTGCTTGTGATTGGAAAATGCCATCGGTTTGATAACCCATGAAGAAACCAATGGGGTAATCCTTCTGGAAACGAGAAGCTACACCGCCACCCACACCAAAAGCTGCACCCGGGATATAATCAACCCCTTTCGGCGTGCTCATGACCACGTTCTTCAAATAAGCCACGTTCAAACCCATACTCAAATTCCAACGCTTTTTCATCGAACCTTGATACTGCACATCCAATTCCACACCACTGTTAGAAACATCGCCCGCATTGATAATCGGCGGGTAACTTCCAGGTCCTGCAGTTCCCAAAACGCCAGACACATCGGGTTGAAACAACAAATCCTTGGTTTGCTTCACGAAATAGTTCACCGTGGTGGTGAAATACTTACCCAACGTTAAATCAGTACCCACGTTGAACTGCGTGGTAGATTCCCACTTCAAATCAGGGTTACTCGCACGACCAATCGCCACACCCTTTACAATGATATCATTGAAAATATAATCGCCCTCACCGTTGAGCAAACCGCGGTAAGCAAAATTCTCAATCTGATCGTTACCACTCACACCATAACTCATACGCAATTTGGCACTGCGCATCCACTTCACGTTGTAAAAATCTTCATCTGAAATCAACCAAGCACCAGACAAAGTAGGGAACCATCCCCAACGAGAATTGGGTCCAAACTTGCTTGATCCGTCGCGACGTAAAATGCCCGACAAGAAATACTTGTTTCTGATATTGTATTCGCTTCGAACAAAAGCCGATAACAGCCTTTCGGTAAACTCCCAAGAGTATACGTTGTTCAGATAGCCTCCCGCAGCCAAATTGGCCGAAATATCTGCAAAATCCAATGAATTGTTGGGAATGTTGTAAGCTGTACCGCCCAAATAATTGCCCCTGCGCTGAAACACAGAAAATCCTGCGGTGGTCTTCAACTTCCTACCCCCACGCCATTCGTGTTGGTGATTCATAAATGATTCAAAATTCAAATCTCCATAAGTGGCTCTGCCTTCAGATACCGACGCACCACGCTCAATTTTGGTTCCCGGTGCGATTTCCACCATCGTTGGATCCAAATTCTCGTTCAATGCCGTATTCTGCGCCTTGCCGGTTCCAAACCAAACCAAAGGAGAAAAAGCCTTGTTATCAACCAATGCAAAATTGTAATTGAATCGGTTGGTAAATGTCAAATTTTCACTCAAATCTGCGGTCAGCTCCTGCTTGCCCACAAACTTGTTCACCCACGCCCAGTTATAGGTGTTCGCCATCTGCGCAAATGGGTTGATAATATCTGCTACCTCTTCCAAGTAGGTGTACTTTCCGTTCGACCCCTTGATCGGATCTGTTGGAAAAGCATTGATTGTATTGTACAATACACTGCCGATGCCGTTTTCAGGCAAACCTGAACGCTTTTCGTTGGTGTACAAGAAAACACTGCTGTAACGCCATTTGTCCGACATACGAGTGTCGAAATTCACACGGCCATTGATTCGCTTGAAGTTGGCCTTCTCCAATCCCACGATACCCTGTTGATCGTATACGCTGCCACCCACAGAGTAGGTTGACTTATCGTTACCGCCACTCACCGATACGTTGTATTGAAACACAGGCGCCAATTTGAAAATTGAATCTTGCCAGTTGGTACCTTCTCCCAAAGCGGTATTCTTGAATGGCATGGCTTCACCACCCGCTGCAAACATCTCGTTCTTCAAAATTGCATACTCCTTGGCATTCAACAAATCCAATTTCTTGGCCGTTTGCTGCATACCCTGAAAGCCCGAAAACTCCCAACGGGGTGCCGATTTGAGTTGACCCTTTTTTGTCTCAACGATGATTACACCGTTGGCAGCACGAACGCCATAAATACCCGCGGTAGCATCTTTCAACACGTTGATCGATGCAATGTCGTTGGGATTCAACGCATTCAATCCTTCACTGTCATAAACCACACCATCCACCAAAATCAATGGATCGTTGTCGCCAAACGTACTCAAACCACGGATGCGTATGCTTGATGTACCACCCGGTGAACCCGAATTGGTACTCACAACTACGCCTGGAATCTGCCCTTGAAGCGCTTGGTCCATCCGAGGGATGTTCAACTTCTCCAAAGACTGCCCCTTCAACGAAGAATTGGCACCCGTAAATTCCTTTTTTGTGGCCTTTCCGTAACCGATAATTAACACATCTTCCATCTTACCGGAAGTGTCTGTAGTATTGACCTGACCCATCAAAACAGATGGTCCGTTTAAAGCGCAACAGGCCACTACGCATCGTAAAAACAATCGCATATCTTGGTAATTGGTATAAATTTATTGATTAAAAAAAGGGGAATGCAAACACCCCCCCTAGAAATATAAACTATGAAAAAATTAGTGCTTGATGAAGCGTTGAACAGCAGTACCATCATTGGTTTCAACAGAAATCAAATAAGTACCAGATGCCAAACCTTCAGTTGAAATGCGAACCGCTGATTTCTTAACCATTTCTTCCAATACAACCTGACCGTTGAAATTCATCACACGAACAGCATTGATCATAGAACCATTGGTCATTGCCACGTTGAAGTCGCCAAAAGATGGGTTGGGGTAAATCATCAAACCATTCAAAGCATTGTTTACAACACCGCTGGTTGGCGCAGTGGTTTTCACCAACTCGTAGTGCCAATATGCACCGTTACCAATTCCGATATCAACCAACATAGTATCAGCAACAATAGCTACCTCGTAGATGATGGTATCTTTCGCACCAGAAGGCGCAGACAACTCACCACCGTTGAAAGCCTTAGGCAATCCCAAGTAAGAACCTTTACCTACCAAAGTAACTGTTCCGCTGTTTTTGTCAGCAACCCACTTACCTGCGTTCGCACCATCATGAGGCGCAACTGGAGTACCGCAAGCAAATGAACCACCCTGCCATCCTTCCAAGAAGGTAGAACCTTGCAATTCATTTTTGAAGGTACCGTCTGCACTGAAGCTGTAAATGTCATCGTACTGACAAGCACGCACACCAGTAATTTCAGCAGCAGGAACTTTCCACCAACCGAAGTCGCCTTTCGCAGGACCTACAGCCATTGATGTTGATACTGGACGCAACTTCCACAAACCAGTTGGGTTCAAAGGAGGCATTTTCTTGCTCATTTCAAAGTGCCAGTAACCACCGCCAATTGAAATATCCAAAGACATGTTATTACCGTTTACAGATACTTCATAAGTGATAGAATCTTTGGCATCAGCGGGCTTAGCCAACTCGCCGCCATTGAATACTTTCGCCAAACCAAGATATGCACCCTTACCATAAATGGTGATGGTCTTGCTGGTTGCGTTGTACTTCCAAGTTGCTGCGGCTGTACCATCGTGTGGCGCTACTGGAGTACCACAAGCATTGCTGCCACCCTGCCATCCTTCCAAGAAGGTAGAATTTTGGAAATTTGTTTTGAATGTTCCGTCTGCATTGAACACGAACTCATCGTCGAACTGACAAGCACGCACGCCAGTAATTTCAGCCGCTGGAACTTTCCACCAACCGTAATCACCCTTCGCAGGACCCACAGCAAGAGAGGTTTCTACTGGCGACAATGTCCATGTACCAGCAATTTGAGCCATGCTGCTACCAACAAGAGCGGCAAACAAGGCGAGTGTAGTAATTTTTTTCATCATTTTTTCAGTTTTAATTGCCTCAAATATAACCGAATAATCTAGTTATAGTATTTTCAACAATAACTTTTTGGTAACTTTTGAGTGCTGTTTGATTTAATCTCACCAGAGTTTCCACAAAAAGCCCCTCGTAGCCCCCAAAAGCACGGGTTTCAACAAAAAACACCCCAACAAGAAGGTGTAATTGTCATGGAATTGTCATAAAAAATATTTCTCAATCCATTAAACCACGCCATGATCACAGCGTCAAAAACGCAGAATCAGCATCAAAAGCATCCACTAGCAGTACACAAACCATGGTTAAACACATACTCATTTTTGTTTCCGCCTTACTTTTCGCCCAAGTGGCCATCGCCCAAAACCACAACATAATTTTAGGGCGACCTACAGACACATCCATAACCGCATCCGTGCAATTCGATCGGGATGTTCAATTTTATCTGGAACTCGGCACACAATCAAACAGCTACACGAAAACCAGCAAAACCTACTTACACGATGCCACAACACCCGATGAGGTAGAAATCAATGGCCTATTCCCCAACACCCAATATTTCTATCGATTGCAATACAAATTGCCCACTCAGTTGAATTTCACCCCAACACCACAGTACACATTTCATACGCAAAGACCATACAACTCCGAATTCACATTCACGGTAGAGGCCGATGAGCACCTGTACGACAAAAAAGGGGTTGCCAATATGTATAAAATTTGCCTCAACAACCAAGCCCTAGACAAGCCCGATTTCATGCTTTCACTGGGCGATATATTTGGCGATGACCACAATCCTTTCACCATCACAACCACAGAAATTGATGCGCTTCATAAAAATTACAGACCATTTCTCGGGGCAATCACCCATTCCATCCCATTCTACGTTTGCTTGGGTAATCACGAAGGTGAAATGGATTATTACCTGCTCAAAAATCCAGGAAACAACCTCGCCCACCACAGCACTTATTACCGCAAATTCTATTACCCCAACCCCTACCCAAATGGCTTCTATTCCGGCAACACCACAAAAGAACCATATGGACTTGATCATCCCGAAAACTATTACGCCTGGACATGGGGCGATGCACTTTTCGTAGTGCTCGATGTATATCGGGATCAATGCGATACCTCCGCCAAGCCTGGAGGTTGGGCATGGACACTCGGGAAACCCCAATACGATTGGCTCAAAACAACACTCGAAAACAGCAACGCCAAGCACAAAATGGTCTTTGCTCACCACGTTTCAGGTCAAGGCAGAGGCGGAATCATACAAGCCAAATATTATGAATGGGGCGGATACGACAAAAACAATGCTTACACTTTTGCCTCCAAAAGACCAGGCTGGGACAAACCCATTCATAAACTGTTCGTAGACAACGGTGTAGATATTTTCTTCCAAGGCCACGACCATGTGTTTGCACATGAAGTGATGGACGGAGTCACCTACCAAGCTGTACCAATGCCCAGCGATTCTACCTACATGATTGGGAAATTGGCCAATGCCGATGCCTATACAGCCGATACAATCGACGGAACAGGGCACCTCCGCGTAAAAGTAACAAATGCTTGCATCACAGTAGATTACGTGAAAGCGTTCCTACCCAAAGACACAATTAACGGGCTTCATAAAAACAGAGAAGTTGCCTTCTCATACACACTTGGCGATTGTTCCTTGTCCACCCAAAACACCAATATCCACAACACCCTCAACATTCACCCCAACCCCGCCAACAAACAACTGTTGGTTCAATATCCCGAACACATCACCAACCCAAACTTCATCATTTACAATGCCACTGGGAGCATGGTTTTAACGAGTACCCAACCCCATTTGAATGTAGAAAATCTCACACCCGGAATGTATTACTTAGAAGTAAAAAATAACTCACACCGCATAACACAGAAAATCATCATTCAACACCCCTAATCCATGAACAAACTTCCTATTCTCAGAAAGCTATTTATCGCCATAACCACTTTCAGCGTGCCGCAGACATGGGCTCAAAACCTGATACATACTGAACTTTTGGGACGTCCAACCGATAAAGAAATCACCCTACAAATGGTGTTTTCCGACAGTGCAGAAGCTTGCGTAAAATTTGGTACCGCTTCAGGCAACCTTTCACAGCAAACCCCTTGGCAAACCATGAGGGTAAACGACCCCTCAGAAATTGTGATAACCAACTTATTACCCAACAAACAATATTATTACCAACTGCTGTATCGCAAACCCCGAACCACCCAAACCACCACTCGCCAGGAGTTTTCATTTCACACACAACGACCAACCAATCAATCATTCACATTCGTGGTTCAAGCC
>JAIYBO010000251.1 GCA_027488495.1 Bacteroidota bacterium
CTTGTTATTCGTTCTATCTTTGCACCCCGATATAGCCCATGTTCAAACAACAGATTACCGCGTTCATCTTTTTCACACTCTTTTTCCTGGCGCTCGACACCTACGTTTGGCAAGGCATCAAAACCATCACCCCAAATTGGAGCACCAAAGCCAAAAGCATCTTAAAATGGAGCTATTGGGGTTATACGGTCATCGTTTTTGTATTTTTCCTCCTCTTTCGATTGGAGTTAATTCACATCAATCCCAACCTAGTTAAAATCATATCTGCGATTGTTTTTGCAATTGTTATTGCAAAACTGTTTTGGGTGATTTTCTTGATCATCGATGATATAGTGCGATTGTTTCGATGGATATACCAATACTTCTTTACCGATATCGAGACAGCGCCCGACAAACCCTCTGGCATTTCACGTTTGAAGTTCCTGCAATACACGGGATTGGCTGTAGGTGCGGCATTCGTAGGTACCGCCATTTGGGGTATTTTCAAAGGCGCTCACAACTACACCATCCACCGCAAAAAAATTAAATTGGCCGGATTGCCCGATGCCTTCAAAGGACTTAAGATTCTCCAAATTTCCGATATCCACTCTGGCAGTTTTTGGGACCGCGAAGCCGTGGCCCAAGGCATCAAACTCATCAATGAACAACAAGCCGATGTGGTCTTTTTTACCGGCGATATCGTGAACGATCGCTCCGAAGAATTGGTCCCTTGGATGGATCTCTTCTCCCAAATCAAAGCACCCATGGGCGTATTTTCTACCCTGGGCAACCACGATTATGGCGATTATGTGCCCTGGCCCACCGCCGAAGCCAAAAAGAAAAACCTGTCCGATTTGATCTCCTACCACAAACAAATGGGCTGGGATATATTGAACGATGAACACCGTGTGTTGGAGAAAGACGGACAAAAACTGACCATCGTAGGGGTTCAGAACTGGAGTGCCAAAGCCCGCTTTCCCAAATATGGCGACTTGGGAAAAGCCCTAGATGGCGCACCCCAAGACACCGTAAAAATTCTTCTGAGTCACGACCCTTCCCATTGGCGCGAACAAGTGGTGGGTAAACAAACCGATATCGCCCTTACGTTTGCCGGACATACCCATGGCATGCAATTTGGCATCGATTCCAAATTCTACCGCTGGAGTCCCGTGAAATACGTGTACAAAGAATGGTTGGACCTTTACACAGAGAAAAACCAACACCTCTACGTAAACCGTGGTTTCGGATACCTTGGCTACCCCGGCAGAATGGGCATTTACCCAGAAATTACCGTGGTGACATTGGCGTAATCTCTCGAATACGCCCAATCAACTCAATTATATACGTACTCAAACTTTCCGGGAGGTATCACCACCCACACAGTACCCATATCGTCTTGAATGAGCTTGGAATCGTTAAAGGTTCGAATGCCACCAACTACACCAGTATACGTTTTTCCGGTTTTTAAATCGATGGGGTAAGTGCCTTCGGAGAACGATAATTCTATCGTTTTGGTGGTGTTGCTGCGATTGAATACGGCATACACAATCTCCCCGAAATATTTGCGTTGCACAATCAGCACATCATCGGATGGTGCTGTCACCTTCATGTCGCCATAAGTCATACTCATGTGCGTACTCCGGAATTTGGCCATGTGCGCTACGATGGTGCGCTGCTGTTTTTCTCGAAGCGATAAGCCATTCACTGCCCCATTCGACTGCGTTGAACCCAAACCACGATCAAAACGCATCATTCTGCGACTATCAGGATCGCTGGCACCGGGCATCCCAATTTCATCGCCATAATAAATAACAGGAATACCAGGGATGGCAAAATTGTAGGCCATCATGCCCAACAAACGGTCGTAAGCCTGGGTGTCGCGCACCTGTATGTTGCGATCCCAACCCGCTTGTTTGCTGTCTTCGCCTTCTTTCATAGATCCGTCCAAAATGGATATTATGCGGGCTTTGTCTTGGTTGCCCGACACATTGCCCATGGTGTGGTGTGCGCCATACCATTTCTTACTATCGTTCAGGGTTTGCGCCAACTGCTTACAGCCGCCATTGCCTTTGAAGGTGTTCACGGCCGCATCGTACATATTGAAATCAAATTGGGCATCGAGCATGCCACTGCCGAGGTAACTGCTGATGAGCTCTGGGCTTCCGTAGGTTTCGCCAATTTGGTAGTAGGGGCGATGCTGGGGAATCGATACTTGAGTTTTGATTTTGTAGGTGAGTGCGCGCCAGAATGGATCCGGGATGTGTTTGGTGGCATCGTGACGGAAACCATCCACATCAAAATTCTTGAACCACCACAAGGCCGAATCGGTAAGGGCGTCAACCACCTCCGGCTTGAAGTAGTTGAACGTAGGCATGAAATCATCGAACCAAGTAGTGAGGCGATAATCGTCCCATCGCTCGGTATTTTTAGAGCCATCGGGCAGATACAAAGGCGTAAACCACGAGGGGTATTGTTTGTAAAGGGGATGTTCTTGGTGGATGTGGTGCGCCACGTAGTCCAAGAAAATGTTGATGTGATATTTGTGGGCGGTTTCGATGAGTTGCTTGAGTTCTGCTTCGGTACAGAATCTGGGATCAGTGGCGCGCAGCGCCACAGGCCAATAGCCGTGATACCCACTAAACTTGGTGGCCGGCGTTTTCGTCCACTGTCCGTAAGGTCCCTCGGGATTCCTTACCACCGGCGAAATCCAAATCGCATTCACCCCCAATTCGGTAAAAAATCCCTCTTCTATCTTCTTCGTAATACCCACCACATCGCCCCCGTAGAAATCCACTTTGGGATCTACTTCGGGCCTATTCAACGGTTTATTATTCTCCTTTTTACCATCCACAAAACGATCAATCATGGGATTATACATCACCATCGTTCTGGGATCCTTGCGATCGCCAAATTTCGCCATGTCGTAGATCACCCGACCCGATGCCAACGGCACCAATACCTCATTGCTCACGCCCTCACTGCTGCCAATCCAAACGCGGACATAACTGCGATGGGCCTGCCAAGCGCTCTTGGGCACCTGTATTTTGATCATGCTCAATCCCGTCATGGGGTTGTATTCACCCAATTCCACTGGCAACCGCTGATTTTGCCACATCGCCAATACTGAATTGTACTCACCCTTGCCCAAACCCACCATGTTCTTGGTGCTCAAGCC
>JAIYBO010000032.1 GCA_027488495.1 Bacteroidota bacterium
CAACCCATTGAACCAGGCCCTTGGATCGATCACCGCCGTTGCCTCCGGCAACGGCTTAATCCTGCACATAGGCAACTCCCCCTTCGCCCAAAAACTGAGCAGCCAACTCCAAAAAAATCAGAAATTCTCCACCGAACCCAGTCCCGCCACCATATCAAAAATCACGTCCAGCACGCAGTATGTGTCCATCTCACCCCAATCTTTCAAAATCCCCAACAAAACAACATCGCCCGGTGTGGAAGAACCCATCGTCGATCAAGCTGCCTATCAAATCCTTCAACAAATCATGGCCAGCACCACCAAAATCGAATTCACAGAGTCGCAAGACCAACAATCTTCCGGGGGCATCTTTTTCAAACCCAACAACCAAAACATTTTGCATCGCGCAGCAATCAACCTCAACGAAATTCTTCGCAACGCCCAGCAAAACCAATCGGCATACCAGCGCAAAGACAAATTACAATTCAAACAATGATCACCTGCTCCTTCGTAATCCCCACCCCACTTCAAGAAATACTGCCCCCAGAGGCCATCTGGAACCACGATATTAAGTTCGTCACCGGCCAAACGTATCAAATCATCGCACCCAGCGGGAGAGGCAAATCAACACTCATTGGACTGTTGGCCGGACTTCGGGGCGATTATTCTGGACAAATCCACATCAACAACCGCAATACCCAACAATTCACCACCCAAGATTGGGCAAATTGGCGTGCCACCGGTGCGAGCTTCGTTTTCCAAGACCTCCGATTGTTCCCCAACCTCACCGCACTACAAAACATTCAACTCGCCCAAAACATTTCACAACCCATCGCCACAATCAACGCCATAGAGCAATGGGCCAATCAGTTGCAAATCAAACACAAACTCATGCAACCTTGCGGGGAACTTTCTTTCGGACAGCAACAGCGAATTGCCATCCTGCGCGCATTGGCGAAGCCCTTTCAATGGCTCATGCTCGATGAACCCTTTTCTCACCTCGACCCCAACAACACCCAGCTTGCTTGGCAATTGATTCTCGAAATCGCCCAACAACGAAAAGCCGGCGTCATCATCACATCACTCAATCCCTACGCAAACATCCTCTGCGACCATACCCTCAGCGTATAAACCATGAAAAACGCCCCGTTGCAAAAACTCCTACTCCGCACCCAAAAACCGTCACAACTGTTGGCTGCTACTTTCGGTGCGATGCTTGGACTCTCCCTCATCCTCATCGCCGTGCAGATGTATTTCAATTTCAGAAACATCCTCAACGCACCCGACCAAGGCATCGGATCTCAATACCTCGTGGTGAATAAAGAAATTTCCGTCCTCAACTCCCTCAATCTGGGAAACAGCAACTTCGAAACCGCCGAAATTCAAGAACTCAGCAAACTACCGTTCGTTAGTGCCGTAGGGGCCTTCGAATCAAACCAATACCCCGCAAAAGCCAGCCTCAACCTCGCACAATTTGGGGTCAACAATGGATTCGTCACCGACATCTTCATGGAATCCGTGGAATCACAATTTCTCGATTTAAAACCCAGTCAATTCCAGTGGACGATACCCACAAGCAATCAAACATCGCTACCCGAAGTCCCCATCATTCTCCCAACCGATTTCATCAACCTATACAACTTCAATTATGCACCGAGCCGGGGGTTGCCGCAAATTTCCAAAGACGTGATCAAACTGGCGCCTTTTCAACTTTTACTGGGCGATCCCCTCAAAAAATCCATGCTGGTAAACGCACGCATTGCCGGCTTCAGCAATCGCATCGGATCTGTGCTTGTACCCATCAACTTTTTGCGATACTCCAACCAACAACTGTCGCAAAACAATTCTCCAGCAAAACCCAATAAACTCATTATCGCGGCGCAACCCAACAAACTCCCAGAACTCCAAAATTACCTCGATGAAATGGGTTACGAAACCAACCAAGAACTGATGCGAAACGGGAAATTCCAAACCCTACTCAATGTGATTCTTGGCAGCGTAGCAGCCCTGGGACTGATCGTTATTTTCGTGGCCGTATCCAGTTTTGTGCTCTACCTACAGCTCTCCATCACACAATCTAAATACGAGCTCGAAACACTGCTCCGTTTGGGCCTTTCACACCACCAACTAACCCGTTGGTATGTACAAGGTATTGCCTTGATTTTACTGGGAATTTCACTCCTGAGTTCGGCAATCCTTTACACCACAAATCACTACGTCTACAAACACCTCATTCGCCTTGATTTCCAACCAGAAAAGCACATTCACACGCAGGTGATTTACGCCGGAACGGCCCTCATCCTCGCGGTGTTCTTGGTTCAGTACAAAACCATCAAAAATCAAATCTTTCAACTGTCTTTGCCTTCAAAACCCAAATAGAAAAAGCAGCTAAATTCGATCAAGGCCATCAAAGCCAAAACCCTTAAAAATTGGTCAATACTCGCCGGCCAAAAACCGGTTGTAATCATACGCCGCTTGCCAAACCTTGAGCACATAATCATCAAAATCTGCCGCCAAAGTATCCTCGGCATCCAAGGCGTGAAAAACATAAAATTGTTTGTTGTAAATCAATGGCTGCTGTACCGCTGCCGCAACCAACTCCGCAGGCAAACGCTTGTTCTTCTCTCCCCTTACCTCGCCAAAATATCTCACAAAATCAGCCCCAGCAATCACCTCGGAAAAACCCTTCAAATTGCCCGCAATTCGTTCCCGAATCTCCTGTAAACCATCCCGCTCAGGCATATAAATCCCAGAGTAAATCCCGCAATGTTCAGGTCCAAATTCTAAATACATACCACCGGCCGACATTTCCTTCCTCCCGCCCAGCTGAATCGCAGCCGAACAATGCAATTTATAAGGCGTTTTGTCTTTCGAAAATCGAATGTCTTTGTTGATTCTAAAAATGCATGATTTCGCATCCAACCCCGAGAACCTTGAGTCCACAGCAGCCACCTTCTCCAACAATTGCGTAACAAATGCCAAGAATGGCTTTTTTACATCCGCCTCATATCTCGCCCGATTCACATCAAACCACGTCTTTTGGTTGTTCAATGCCAGTTCAATGAAGAACTCATAATACGCTTCCGTAAATCCCATCTTCCTTGTTTTATTAACGCATGATTTGCACAAATCCCCGATGTTCCTCGCCCGTTACATTGTGCTTCATATAATAAAAATAAACACCCACCGGCAACTCTTCTCCCAAATTGTTCTTTCCAGCCCAGTTGTTCTGATAAGCACCGGTTGAGTAGACCAACTCCCCGGCCCGGTTGTATATATCCACTTTGCGTTGATTGTATTCAAACAATTCGTACAAATCCCAAACATCATTGTCCCCGTCACCATTTGGCGTAATGATGTTCGGTATACGCACCACTTCGGGATCTACCACACGCACCCACATCGAATCGCGGAACAAACATCCGTTGCTATCCAATGCCAAAAGCGAATATTGGATACTATCCGTAGGTCTCACCCTCACACTCCAAAGCGTATCGGAACCCAACATAAACGTCTTGGGCGACCACCGCCACATCTGTCCGTTCGCGGCATGCAATCTCGCCACACTGCCCCTGGCAATCACCGTATCTTTCAAAGGCTTCATGGGCGATGCAAATTCATTCACAAAAAGCTTTAGAGAGTCCTTACAACCTTGGGCATCCACTACGCGCAACACATAATTCCCTTTGCCCAACCCCGATGCCTTGGCCGTTGTTTGTTTCGCTGGATCATCCCAAACATAGCTCAATGGCGCAAATCCACCCGTCCCATTCACCTCCAAAAATCCGTAAGCAGCCCCAGCACAAATCACCGAATCACGCAAACCCAAGGTCAACTGAATTTTGGCACCCGCAACCACTGCCCCTATGGTATCTACAAATGGGATTGAACAGCCATCTTCAACCAACAAGGTATAAACTTTACTGGCAACAGGATTGTCTGTAATCGATGTTTGGGTTGTTGCCACACCATCCAATTGCCAGGTGAGCGTTGAGGTTCTTCCGCCGCTGGCATTCATCCAAACATCTGTGGCATCGCCATAACATAAAACTGTATCGCTCAAGGCAATGCTACCCGTCAAAGGCAATCGACGTGTAACAGC
>JAIYBO010000106.1 GCA_027488495.1 Bacteroidota bacterium
CAATTTAAACAACAAACGCCTGAACAAAATCCACCCGTGGGCCATCAAATTGGGCAAGGTTCCGTAGTGTTTGCTCAATACCGCATAACGCTCTTTCCAGGCCTTTTGCGTGTGCTGATAACTACTGCCACCGGTCTCAAAATCACTCAATACCCCGTCTATTCGCAAGGAAGGATATCGCATCGACTTCAAAGCCGAAATCATCCAATCTACATCCGCCGCCAACCTGTATTGCACATCATAATCACCCACAATACTCCACCTCACCAACACACTTTGGTGACACACATTCATGCCAAAACGAAAGCTATTTCCATTCAACTTCTTCGGAAACGGCTGCGGCTTCAACTGAGAAATCAAACCCAATGAATGTCCCTCCGAATCAATGAACATCGTATCGCCGAAAATCACATCTGGCAATATTCCGTTGTGCGATTCCTCAAACCCTTTGATACCCTTCAATACCGATGCCACCACCCCTTTATCATGCAATGCATCGCCCGCATTCACAAACCAAACATACTCGCCCTTTGACAAGTGCAAGCCCTTGTTCATGGCGTCATAAATGCCCGCATCCTTTTCAGAAACCAAAACATCAATTCGTTCTCCCAGTCCCCTCAAATAATCAGCAGAGCCATCCGTGCTACCCCCATCTATCACAATCCACTCAATCTCTTGGCGCTTCGTTTGAACCAAAATGGAATCCACTGTGCGCTTCAACCCCACCCCATGATTATAATGGATGGTGATGATTGATATTAGTGGATGCCTTTGCAAAATGGTTTTCGATTACCCCTCAGCCTCTTCCTTCTTCATCACCAACTGCACCAAACTACCCGCCACCAACAAGAGTATCAGTGCCGAAGAAGCCCATTCCACATTCACCATGGCACTTCTATCTGTGGGCTCATAAACCCAAGTTACCGTGTGCTCTCCCGCAGGGATTTCCACACCGCGCAAAATGTAATTCACTCGCAATGCATTGGCTTCCTTACCATCAACAAAAGCTTTCCAAGCGCCGTTCTTTTCTTTGTAATATATTTCACTGAAAACCGCTAAACCAGCCTGTGCATTGCTGCTGCGATATGAAATACTATCATTACTATAAAAAGTGCGTTGGATATTACTGCTCGAATCTTTGGTGAAAATGCGATTGGCCAACACAAAACCCGTGTTAGCTCCCGCAGCATAATCCGCAGATTCAATCACTGCATTTTTACGCAAATTCAAACCGTTGATCTGCATCAAAGCGTCCTTGGCCGTGGTTGATTCCTTTACCGAATCCACAAACCAAGCATGCCCCAAAGCCGTCATCCGAGGAACTGCAATCTCCGATTTTCCATCCTGAGAAATTCCCAAAATGAAACCGCAATTCAACATATCCAATGCATGATTGTTCATGATATCGCCCGATCCCGTTGGTCCGGCAGCGCTGATACAATAAGACATTACATCTTGGTAACGACTCATCTTCGCAGGATGATATCCACCCACGTTGCGGTGAAATGCCCCCGCACGGTTGTCGTTAAAAGCGCCATTGATACCACCACGGTAATCAATCACCCGTTTGCCATCTGGGTTGTTTGCAATGATTTGATTATCCACTGCCGTCGGCAAAATGGCCTCCTCGGTGTCTTTATCTTCCCAATTGTCATCGGTCAAATAACGCTTACTCACACCCACCATGTCAAAACCAATCAATAAAATCATCACCACTCCGGAAACCCAAGTGCTCAATTGCTTCTTCAAGGCCAAATAAACCAATCCAATCAGAGCACCAACAAACATGATACTGCGGAAAATGTCGTTCCATACCAATCCACTGCGCAATTCCTTGATTTTATCGACCATTTCGCGGCCACCCTGTTCTGCAATTCTTTTGTCTGTTTCGAGGGAGGCAAAATCAGACATTTGGGTAATGGCCACCACAATGGCCACCAAAGCACCCGCAGCGATGAGGGTGTTTTTGAATACTTTCTTCTGGGCAACATCGCTCAATCCATCGTTTTGCACCAACGCAATGAATCTGAACAATCCCAACAATCCAATCATTGGCACCACAACTTGCGCAATCACCAAGGCCATCATTGGTGTTCTGAACTTGTTGTAGTAAGGCAAATTGTTGAACAAAAATTCATTGATTCCAAAATTTCTACCCCATCCCAATATCACCGATACCAAAAATGTAATCAGACCAAAAATCGCCCAATTGTAATTCATTTTGGCATCCGGATCCAGCGGTTTGTCTTTCTTCCAAACGAAGGCCAACATCAAACCAAAAATGAACAAGAACACCATGGTTGCACCCATGTATACTGGACCACTCGTAAATTGCAAATCACCAAAGTACAAGGGCAAACGTGTTTCACCAAAATCAGGATCACTCACCATCTCATTAGAACTACCACCCTTCAATCCGGGCACCATCAATGTAAAAGTTTCATCAATGCCATAACTCCAAGAGAAGGCATAATCCATATCAAGACCCTTCTTTCCAACCTGTGCACCTTTCGAAGAACCCACTGCCGTTTCTGCCACTGCAGAGCCCCCGCGCATGGTGGCTTTCGCGTAATCATTGGTATCAGCCAGCTTGCCCACACATGTTAAAACACCCAAACCCATGGCCAAAGCAGCCACCGAACTTGAGATCAACAGGTGCTTCAGGTCTTTGCTCCTCAATGCCGAAACCAACTCCACGATAAAATACAACCCTACCATGATGCCAGCATAATATGCAATTTGATAGTGGAAGTAATTCACCACCATACCAAAAAACAGCGCAGTAACCGCCGCACCCAACAAATATCTTCTTTGACTCAATAGCGCCAAACCACCAATCACACCGGGCA
>JAIYBO010000160.1 GCA_027488495.1 Bacteroidota bacterium
TGCACTGCTGTTTTGGGATTCCTGTTGACTGTTGTTGGTGGAGCATCAATGTCCCCCTCTAGTTTGAGAGGTATGATGGGCGCATTTACCATTTTTGCCACCATTTTCTCCGGGATAGGCCTCATAAAATCAATCAGAGATTACAACGATGTTTGCAAATTCGTTTCCATCGGCGCTTTTGCGCTGTTGGCCATCATGTGGGTTGTTGGGTTGTTGATGTTGTAGAAGATTGCATGCGTTTTTAATATTTCTCTTTAATATTGATGAATGCCCACCCTCGTAATCATCTTTATTGTCATCATTATGTTCGCCTGGATTTTCAAATCGGTCAACAATTTCAAATTGATTGAATCTGCGACAAAATCTCACCGTGGAAATGGTTCAGAAAGAGACTTGGTACTTACTTTAAGAAAGAGTAATTTTCACCCAGATGCCATTTACCACGACTTATATTTCCAAAAAAGAAATGGCTCGTTTGCCCAAATTGATTTGGTACTCGCAACACCTGTTGGCCTAATTGTTTTCGAAGTAAAAGATTACAGTGGGTGGTTGTTTGGTAATGGAAAAAACACTTATTGGACTCAGGTCCTTTCTTATGGCAAACAAAAGTATCGCCTTTATAACCCTTTGCTACAGAATCAGCGCCACATAGAAGAATTGCGAAAAGCCTCTGCACAATTTTCACAAATTCCTATGTTTTCTGTCGTGGTGTTTTATGGGAATTGCGAACTCAAAAAGTTGAATAATATCCCCAATGACACCTTTGTCATAAAGGAATACCAAATCAACCAGACTATTAAGCGAATTCTAGAAAACAATCCCCCAGCGAACTATTCTAACAAACGCGAGGTCATTCAAATATTATCTTCTGCAAAAACTAACGGCGATAACAAAACCATCCTCAAAGACCACGTAAATTACGTTAAAGATGTAAAACGAAATATGGGTTCGAGAGACGGAAAAATTAGGTCTACTTGGGAATTCGAAATTTTGCCTTCTTCTTTCAAAAAAGCCATTCGGTTTTTACGGAAACTGCGATAACAACCTATTGAACAGACATTTTCAAAGGCAATTCGCGGTACGATTTCACGAATCGACCATTGTACATTCCGGGAATCCAGCGGGGTGAATTTTTCAAAATACGAACCGCCTCCTTTGCAAATTCAGGACATTTCGTGCTCACTTCCAACACCTGAATATTCACAATGCTGCCATCCACATCCACTACAAATCGCAATAACACAGAACCACTGATGCCATTTTCCTGACATCTAGCGGGATACCTGAAGTTATTCATCACATACTTTTGGAATGCTTTGTCACCTCCCTTGAATTGGGCTTTTTGCTCCATGCCATTGCCGTAAACCGAATCCTGATCAACCACCACAGAATCAGCGGCTTTAACCGCAACAGGTGTTGAACTCTGCGCATGAATCGCTCCAACCAACAAGAATAATACCCCAATCAATACATTGCCTTTCATGACTCAAATATAAGAAAATCAACCCCACCCATGAATTCAAATCCTCCTCCCACAGTATCGGCGGATGAAATTGTTTTGACCTAAGACACCGATTCGTTGAATGGGTTTTATTTATGGTAAGTTATGACAATAACCAATGAGTTTTTTTAATTGGAAAGACCGAAATTTGCACCAAATTTTAAGGAACCCATATGACAGCAATTACAGTAGCCAAAGGCGATGGAATCGGTCCAGAAATCATGGACGCCACTCTCAGCATTCTAAAGGCAGCAGGTGCCCAATTAGAAATCGACGAAATAGCCGTTGGCGAAAAAGTGTATTTGGCTGGGAATTCTTCAGGTATTTCACAGGAAGCTTGGGAAACCATACGCCGCAACAAGGTTTTCTTAAAATCACCCATCACCACGCCTCAAGGTGGTGGTTATAAAAGCTTGAATGTTTCTACCCGAAAATTCTTGGGATTGTATGCCAACGTGAGACCTTGCAAAAGTTTGCATCCGTTTGTAACCACCAAACATCCAGTGATGGACATGGTGATCATCCGTGAGAATGAGGAAGATTTATACGCAGGTATCGAACACCAGCAAACCGATGAAGTGGTACAATGTCTTAAATTGATCAGCAGACCTGGTTGCGAGAAAATTGTTCGATATGCTTTTGAATATGCAAAGCAACAAAACCGCAAAAAGGTCACTTGCTTCACCAAAGACAACATCATGAAGCAAACCGACGGTCTGTTTCACCAGGTATTTGATGAAATTGCCAAAGAGTATCCAGAAATCGAAAATGAGCATTGGATCATTGACATTGGGGCCGCGAAATTGGCCGATACCCCCGAGGTATTTGATGTGATTGTGATGGGCAATTTGTATGGCGACATCCTCAGCGATGTAGCTGCACAAATCACTGGTTCTGTAGGACTTGCGGGCTCTGCCAACATTGGAGAAGAGTGCGCGATGTTTGAAGCCATTCATGGATCAGCACCGATGATTGCAGGCCAAAACATTGCCAACCCATCAGGTTTGTTGCAAGGAGCTATAATGATGTTGAATCACATCGGACAAACAGATGTGGCGGAAAAAGTACAAAACGCTTGGTTAAAGACGTTGGAAGATGGTACCCATACATTTGATGTATACAAGGAAGGCAGCAGCAAGAGAAAAGTGAGCACCGATGAATTTGCCAAGGCGGTCATCGCCAACCTAGGAAACAAGCCCACCCTATTGACACCGGTTTCATATTCAAACTCTTCGGCTTTGAATTTGCCGAAATACAAGCGCAAACAAGCCGCCGAAAAAACCTTGGCTGGCGTGGATTTATTTGTGCATTGGGCGGGAGAAAACCCCAACGAAATCGCGGAAAAAGCGAAGAAATTGGAAACAGAATCTGTGGAGTTAACCATGATCACCAACAGAGGCATCAAGGTATGGCCAGAGGGTTTCAGAGAAACGTTTTGTACGGATCATTGGCGTTGCAGATTCAAACCCACTGAAGGGCATGAGATCACCAAAGCCGATATCATTGAGTTGCTAACCAAAGCGTTGGACGAAAACATCGACACCATCAAAACCGAGAACCTTTACAACTTCAACGGCAAGCCGGCCTATTCCTTGGGCCAGGGACAATAAGCGTAAAAGTCCAAGATCATTTTTTTCTTCGATATTTCCCTCGGGTTTGGTAGTAATACCTGCTTCGGGCTTGACTCTTATAAGCGCTTGATTTGAGACTGACTGATTTGCGCACATGTCCTTTTCGATACCTACCTCGACTGTCGATGGACGGCTTCACGTATGTCATTCCCCCCTTGCGATTGTCATCAATGGGCTTGACGTCACAGGCCGCTAGCAGCAACACTATCGCACCAAAAACAGACAACAATAAGCGTTGCCATCTCACAGAGTTTTTCATTTATTACAAACCTAGGTGAAATGACATTAAACTACGAATTCAATTTCCGGAAGACTTTGTTAGCGTTCACGTTTCTTGGATTCGAACTGATTATAAACAACAAGTATCACCAATCCAAAAACCACTGATGATAGAATCAATAGAGTATTAATGAGTCCGGAAGCGGAGAAAGACAAACGAATTAATATTGTAGAGATCACAAAACCCGAGTTGCGAATGACTGTGTGAAATTCATCAGTATGAAAAAATGAAAAAAGTAGTACAATCACATCTGCAATGATCAGGATGGTAAAAAACTGTTCAAAAAATATATTGTTTAAGTTTTTAAAAGAAATGGCACTTGTATCGTGAAGAAATACGCCATAAATCAACCAGTTTGCGAAAGAATACACAGACAAGATCACAAGCGCGGGGACAAGAATCGTAGCCAGTACTTTTTTGATTTTTATAAATCTGGCTACACCTTCTAATTGTGAAGGCTCTATCGATTCAATACCGCTATGAGCTTTGGCGATTTTGTTGAATAAATAAATCAAATAAAACAGTCCCAAAGATGCGAAAAGATCATAAGTAAACTGTAAATCATAATTGATTTTGAACCAATCTTTGGTGAGTGAAATATTCGATAAATCCTTGAACAGCCTGCGGATGATGATGAGGGTAATGATCTCATATTGTTTGTTGATATAGGTAGTAAATGATTTCGGTAAATAAAAAATCAATAAGTACACCTCATAGAGCAAAATGAATGAAAAAGGTGTGTAAATCGCAGCGATCGGACTCTTCAACAATTCGGAATTTTTGTCGAACGGCAACAAACCAAAATCAACCAAAAAAATAATCGACAAATGCACTAAAAAACTGATGATCGAAACAGTGAGAACAACCCGCTCACTGCGTTTTTTGACTTGATCAGACAACAACAGCTTATGTAATAGGTCAAAGTTTAAGGCGTGCATTATTTTTGATTTTCTCATAATGAACAAAAAGACGTTCATTTAGTTCGATGTGCAACTAATTAAATTTCAAACAATTAATTAGATAATTGCATTTTAACAGAACCAATCAACACTTGTATTGTTACCTTTAAAATTCAAATGAAAAAAGCAATGTGGTCTATCTTGGTAATTGTGGTGGTGGTAGGGATTTCTCTGCTTGTGGTTGCGTTTAAATCGCGCGATATCGAAACACCCGATTATAAGGTGGTGAAAA
>JAIYBO010000194.1 GCA_027488495.1 Bacteroidota bacterium
GCACGTGTGAAATCAGTTGCAGAAGACTCAGGGTTTTGATCAACCTGCCATTCGTAGATTGGCAAACCTTGAACATCTTTAGAAGCGTTAACGAACTCAACGTTCAAACCATTGGCTGCAGGGTTGTATGCAGTGGTCCATCTAGCAGTTGGTTTAACTGGAGGACTCAACTTAGATTCCCAATTGATGATGAAACCATTGGCGTTACCAGAGGCATCAGATTCGAAAGTGATGTATACAGCACCGCTGGTACATACAATTTTCGCAGTGTCATAAAGAGATACGTTTGCACCAGTGATTGTAGCAATCAATTTGCTAGGAGTAGCCTCTTTTGCATCGTAGATACGCAATTTATCGTTTTGGTCATTCAATTTCAATTCACCAAAAGTCAAAGTGATTTTTTCTGCACCACATGGCAAAATCTTGAAGTAATCAATAGATGTTTTACGTCCGTTACCGTAGGCGGCATTTGGTCCACCGTTGTCAAACAATTTACCATTCTTAGAAGTACCCTCTTTTGAAGGACCCATGTAGTATTCTGTCGGAGCGATACACTCGATGTAACGATCTTTACATACGCGGGTTGAAGGTCCAATGTCGTTTGAAGATGTCAAACAAACTTTGTACCATCCAGTTTCACTCAAAGTCAACCTTGGGTTTTGAACACTTGAAGTTTGATCATCCAAACCTGTTGGAGAAAGCAATTCCCATGACCAGCTATATGCACCATTGTTACTCAAATCGTACAATGTAACGTCGTAATAAATTTCAGTTTCATTAGAAGAAGATACGAAATCAGCCACTGGCGCTGCAGTTGGCGCTGAAATCGTCACTTGCTTGGTAATAGAATCCGCCAATCCGCAGTAATTCACCAACATTTTCACGTCGTACTTACCAGCAGATGACCATTTTGCAACACCTTTTTCAGTGTTATCCGAATAACCAGCATATGGTGGTGCAACGGCTTTGTCGAAAGTCCACTTGTATTGATATCCACTGCTTGGATTCAACGCATTGAATTTGATGTTTGTTTTTACATAATTCGTTGATGAAGGAACGATGAAGTTGGCAGTTGGACTTGCACCCAATTTCAAATTCACTTCCAAATCAAGAATGTTACCATATCCGTTTACAGTACCACAACCGTTGCTGCTGCTCATGGTGTAACCTTGGGCCATACCACGAATACGCATGTAACTCAAGCCAGTGGTTTTCCAACATGGCATTTTCAAGTTGAAGGTAGTTAAACCAGATGCGATGGTTGATGAAGGGTCCACCAAACACTCGGTAGCTCCAAACTGACCATCACGGTTGGCGTCAATCCAAATACCCACACGTGAGCCCCAAGACTGAGTTGCCCAAGTACCTGCATCAACAGTCACTGAAATTTCTTCACTGGCTGTTAAATCGAAGCTTTTACCGGAATTCAAAATCCCTTTGTAACTCGCTGCGGGGGCAGATGAATTACATCCTAATCCACTGTAAGACGCCAAGGAGTTACCCTTTTTGTCTTTAACAGTAACTGATTGCATGTCTCCCGACGTACACCCAGTCGTAATTGAAGCTCCACATCCCCAGGAGTTGGCTCCTGCGCACGGGGCAGTTTGCGCTTTCAGTGCATTGGAAGAGAAAAATCCCCCCACCAGAACACCCAAATACGCAAGCTTTTTGAGTTGTGTAATTGTTGATTTCATAGATTTATTTTAAAGTTATTTTCACAAATGACGCACTTTCTGCAAAACGTTGCAAGGAAAAACAGAAAAAATTGTCAAAAAATTGAAAAAAATCCTAACTCCTCAACCCAACACCTCCAACATTCATCAATCTCACCAAGCCAACAACTCTTTTCTACCTTTTACCTCACCACCCCACCTGGTCCGTTGTTCGCACCCACAGTTTCTAGATATTTCTTGTAATCCCGAACCGCCCGAAACACACCCATGGCAATTTTTTGTTGACCATCATTGGTTTTCAAATACATCCGATCCGTTGCATTGGTCAAAAAACCCGTTTCTACCAATACACTGGGCATCGAAGTTTGCCACAGCACCAAAAAGCCCGCTTGCTTCACTCCCCTGCTTTTGATCATGCTGATTTTGTTGGTGTGCGACTCAATACCTGATGCAAGTTTCAAACTTTGTTTCATATATGCATTCTGAACCAAACTGAATATAATATGTCCCTCCGCTGATTCAGGATCAAACCCCCCATACCTAGAGTTCTCCTTGTAATCAGACTCATAAGTAATGGCCGCATTCTCTCTTTTGGCGACATCCAGATTCCCCTCTGTTTTGTGCAACCCCATAAAATAGGTTTCACTGCCAGCAGCAGACCGATTGTTGTTGGCATTACAATGAATCGAAATAAACAAATCCGCCCGGTTGTTGTTCGCCAAGTTGGGTCGCTCCCACAATTTCAAGGTTTTATCTGTGGTTCTTGTATACAATACTTTGAGTCCAGGCATACTGTCGCGCAGAATCTTCCCCAACTTCAAAGAAACACCCAACGTAACATCTTTTTCAAAAACTTCGTTGTTCCCATTACAACCCGGATCCATGCCACCATGACCCGCATCAATCACCAATGTGTTCAAACCTGTGGTTACCTTTACTACCTTGGCCGACGGCAAACCAAACAACAACATCAAAGCAACCAACCCTACACCCAAACTCTTGGCGGCTTTTGATGCGTATTTCGATATAATTGCGGTTCTTTCTGACATTATATGACAATCATGGCAAACTTTTTGCCGAAATTCGCCGAAACTTCTTGAATCGCGAACATTTACATAAAAAAACATCCCTACAAGCACTGTTAACAGTTGCGATGATGTTTCTATTCGCATTCACCCCGCCCCTGCTGGGCCAAGGCATAGACAGCTTGTCTACAAAAACAGACAGTATTCGAACAGTATCCCAATCAAAAGGCAATCTAGAATCACCCATCCGCTACGAAGCCCAA
>JAIYBO010000246.1 GCA_027488495.1 Bacteroidota bacterium
AACAGCAAGTAATTGTGGGTAGATGCAATAAACAAATGCTCTACGAAATCGGCATCACGGTGTTTTACGCCACGAAGTCCTTTACCACCCCTATTTTGTTCTTTGTACTCACTCAACAAGGTTCTTTTGATGTAACCCATGTGAGAGATGGTAATTACCACTTCCTCATTGGGGATCAAATCTTCGATGTTAAATTCACCCGCACTGAACTCAATATTGGTTCTGCGAACATCACCATATTTGTCTTTGATTTCGGTGATTTCCGTTTTGATGATTTCCATTCGCAAATCCTCACTCGCCAAAACACTTTCGTAGTATTGGATTTCCTTCAATACGGCGTTGTACTCTTCACGGATTTTATCAATTTCTAATCCTGTTAAACGCTGCAAACGCATTTCAAGGATGGCTTTCGACTGAATTTCTGACAAGCCAAATTGGCTCATCAAACCTTCTTTTGCAGCATCTGGTGTGCGACTTTCACGGATCAGTTTAATTACAGCATCGAGGTTATCGAGGGCAATGATCAAACCCTCTAATATGTGAATCCGTTTGCGTGCTTCGTCCAACAAATATTGGGTTCTGCGCTGCACAATTTCATGACGGTGATTCACATAATGTTTGATCATGTCTTTGAGATTCAACATCTCAGGACGACCTGCCACCAAAGCGATATTGTTTACAGAGAAACTGCTTTGCAAAGGCGTGTATTTATACAATTGGTTTAGGATGATATTTGGAATTGCATCGCGCTTTAGTTCAAATACAATTCTCATACCTTGCCTACCGCTCTCGTCTCTAACTGCAGAAATACCATCAATGACCTTTTCATTTATCAGGTCTACTGTTTTAATGATAATTTGCGATGGAGTCACTTGATAAGGCACCTCGGTAACAACAATCATCTCTTTTCCTGTATGTGTTACTTCAACTTCTGCTTTACCGCGCATCACCACACGACCCCTACCCGTTTCAAACGCATCTTTGATGCCTTCCACGCCGTAGATGGTTCCACCTGTTGGAAAATCAGGGCCTTTGATGAAATTCATCAATTCCGAAATCTCAATGTCTTTGTTCTCGATGTATGCGATTACACCTTCACAAACTTCTGTAAGGTTGTGGGGTGCCATATTGGTAGCCATACCCACCGCAATTCCGCTCGCGCCATTAACCAACAAATTGGGGATTTTTGCGGGCATCACTGAAGGCTCCTCCAAACTCTCGTCAAAGTTTGGTCTGAAATCAACGGTATTTTTGTCGATATCAACCATCATCTCCTCAGCGATTTTGCGCAAACGGGCTTCCGTGTAACGCATCGCTGCTGGTGGATCTCCGTCGATTGAACCAAAGTTACCTTGTCCATCAACAAAAGGATATCGCAAACTCCAATCTTGCGCCATCCTCACCATTGTGTCATACACAGAGCTATCGCCGTGTGGGTGGTATTTACCCAATACCTCACCAACGATACGCGCTGATTTCTTGTGGGCCCTATTGGAAGCCAAACCGAGTTCGGTCATTCCATAAAGTACCCTTCTATGAACGGGCTTTAAACCATCTCTAACGTCTGGCAATGCCCTGGAAACAATCACCGACATCGAATAATCGATGTAGGCCGTTTTCATTTCATCCTCAATGTTGATTGAGATAATTCTTTCTGTGTTTTGATTTAACTCTTCCATGCAAATAGTCGATTATACAAATTACGCCCAAAGCGAGTAACATCGGTCATTTACATGGGTGATGTTGCCCACAAATTTTATACATTTTGAAGCAATTTAAAGGCTTAAAATAGAAAAAGGGAAGGTTGCCCTTCCCTTTTTCTATTAAACCGTTTGAATCGAGTTTATTTCCTCAAATCTGCAGGTGGGTTATACGATTGTTTTTTTCTTGGCAAACTGGTAGTTCCGGCCTTCAAATATTTGATTTTACCGGCACCTGTGGGCTCCAAAACTTGCATTTTACCAAATCCCAATGTTTCCAATTTGGGTTGGATTTCAAGCAAATCTCCCGCTACCACAACCACCATGTTATCAAGGTTCAATTGCTCTTTGGCCATTGAATTCACTTGCTCTCTGGTCATGCTTTGCAAGATTCTCAACTGCTGATCGGCATAGTCTGTGGGCAAGTTGCGGTTGGCCATCTGTAGGATGTAGCCCGCTTTTTGTCCAATCGACTCATATTCCAACGCTTCACTGGCAATCAAAGCAGACTTCGTGAAATCAAACTCTTCCTCGGTGATACCATTGTTTTTGTATCGAACCAACTCATCCACGATTTCAACAATGGCGCTATCGGTAGCTCTGGCTTTAACGCCTGCCGAGATGGTATATGTACCTGGCAAATCTTTGTAGGAAGGTGAAAAACCTCCACGAATGCCGTATGTCCATGCTTTGTCTTCACGAATATTCAAATTCAACCTAGAGTTGAAATTTCCAGCCAATGCAAAGTTCATTACAGTGTTTTGGAAAAACTTACCGGTTGCATCGTAAGGAACCGACTTGAAACCCAAGTAAATATCACTTTGATCCGCATCGTTGTATTTCACTCCAAACAACTGTGGGGTTTCCACTGTAAGCGGTGCCGCAGGCTTGGGAACAACTACATTTTTCTTCTCCCAATTTTTCAAAAACGCAAATTTGCTTTCGATTTCCGCACTGCTCAAAGGTCCAACCACCACCATTTTGGTAATGTTGGGCGCATAGTTTGCGTTGTAATAAGCTTTACAATGGGCCATTGTGATTTTATCGTAGTCTTCAGCCAAAACTGAAGTACCCAATGCGTTGTCACCATTCATCAATCTTTTCCAAGCGTTAGATGCACCAACACTTCTATTTCTTAAGTTGCTATTGGCACCTTCTTTGGCTCTGGTTTTACCTTTTTTGAATTCAGCTTCGTCCCAACGGGGTTTGAACATCATTTCTTCTAACAGAGCAACTGCAGCATCGAGTTTATCTTTTTCACAAGACAAGGTGATGCTGGTTCCTGTGGATCCTGAGCCAAATCCGATGTTGATACCCAATTTTTCAAATTCTTTTTCCAATTCAGACGGAGTGCGAAGTGCAGTTCCGGTTTCCATGGCGCTTGCCAATAATTCAGAAGTGCCTCTTGGAACCAATTTCCCATCTTCCAACAATCTACCGCCTTCGATATTCAACTGAACAATTACGCGAGGGGTTTCATCAAAATAGGTCGACCAAATTTCAAGTCCATTGGATAAAACCAACTTTTCTACTTTTGGTGTTTTTGCCGATTCGATGGCTCTAGGCTGTGGCTTTTTGCTACGGTCAAAATTGTCTTTAACAGGCCTTGGCGTTAAACCATTGTACTCAGCTTCTGCCATTGCACTTTTGAATCCAGCATTGGGGTTAATACTTTGATATTTAGGCTTTTCTTCTCCTTCAGCCACTTGAGTTGGCGTAATGATGATGGTAGAGCTCAACTTGTTTTTAATATATCTTTCATATACCCTCAAAACATCTGCTTTGGTCAGGTTTCTGTAACGATTGGCATCGTCTTCAAGGTTGTAGCTACTTCCATCGGCATTCTTAGCATCCAAATACCAAAAGGCACTCAAATAATTTGCCTTGGTACTTACATCTTCCAAGCCACTTGAATAGTTACTCAGAATATTGGTTTTCGCTCTGTCCAAATCTTCATCGCTGAAGCCAACAATACCAAACGAATCGATGGTTGATTTAAGCAACTGCTGCAATTTCGGAATGTCTGAATATGGATAACCCACAACAGTAAATGAGAACTCACCAGCCAATTCATGGTTGATCATGCTCAATGGATTGTTGCTTGCATCGGCTTGTAAAGCCCATTCGGCATCCACCAATTTCTTGTAGATGGTTGAACTTCTAGTTCCACCCATCAAATAGGCCAAAACATCCAATGCCGCTTCATCGGGATGACCAACAGGTACACCCACAAACGTACTGTATACCAAAGGAACATAGGCGTTCGCATCTGGGTAAGTAATTACTTTATTCTCTTTCAAACGCACGGGTGGAACGGCTTGCTTTTTTACTTCCGGTCCACGTTGAATGCTACCAAAGTACTTATCAACCCATGCCACAACTTCTTGCGTGTTCACATCACCAGAAACAATGATACAAGCATTGTTTGGGCCATACCAACGCAAGAAAAAGTTCTTCAAGTCGTTGCTATCTGCACGATCCAAATCATCCACGAAACCAATCGTTGACCAGCTATATGGATGCTCTTTTGGGTATAACTCCTGGTCTTTCACCTCCATCAAAAAACCATAAGGCACATTGTATCGTTGGTCCTTCTCGTTTTTAACGGTACTTCTTTGAATTTCAAATTTCTTGTTGGTGAAAGCTTCTAGGAAACAGCCCATACGATCCGCTTCCATCCAAAGGGCAGTTTCTGTGAAATTGCTTGGGAATGTTTCGATGTAAACCGTTCTGTCGCGTGTGGTATTTCCATTTACATCACCACCATAATTTTTGATAATTTTGAAATGCTCCTCATCGGCCACGTGCTGAGAACCCTGGAATAACATGTGCTCAAAAAAGTGTGCGAATCCTGATTTTCCGCGTGTTTCACGGGCAGAACCCACATGATACGTCACATTTAAGTGCGCCACAGGATCACTGTGATCTTCACTCACCATCAAGGTTAATCCGTTGGGATACTGGAATTTTGAGTAAGGTACGATAAGTTTGCCGGGCTTGGCATCCACTTTCTCAATGAGTGTTGCTTGGGCTTGGGCTAAAGGTACAATTGACCATATCGCCAAACCGATCAGAAACAGTTTTTTCATAAGTATTACAAATTTAACAAAATAGAGCACATCGCCCATATTTCATTAGACCAACCTTCAAATTTCTTTGACAATCGATCGATAGAAAAAGGACTAATTTTTAACCCTGGTCAGCTTTTCAAGCAAATAAGGGCCAGTGATGCTGTTTGTTGCTTGAGCAATGTCTTCTGGAACCCCTTGAAATACCATCTCTCCGCCCGCATTGCCTGCTTCTGGACCCAAATCAATCACCCAATCGGCACATTTTACCACATCCAAATTGTGTTCAATACACAAAACTGTATTTCCTTGGGCAATCAATGCATCAAACGATTTCATCAACTTTTTGATGTCGTGAAAATGCAATCCTGTTGTGGGTTCGTCGAAAATAAACAGCGTACCACCCTCTTTATTTGGACTGGCTTTGCTCAAGAAAAAAGCCAATTTCACCCGTTGTGCTTCACCACCACTCAATGTATTGGATCCTTGACCGAGTTTCACGTAGCCCAATCCAACATCTTGCAATGGCTTGATGCGGTCTCTCACCGATTTTACTTCGGCGAAGAACTCCATCGCTTCATCAACGGTTAAATCGAGCACTTGAAAAATGTTCTTTCCGTTGTACTCAACCTCCAAAACCTCTTTCTTATATCGCTGCCCACCACATGCTTCACATTCCAGCTTGATGTCTGCCATGAATTGCATTTCAATGATGGTTTCACCTTCGCCCTGACAGCCATCGCACCTACCTCCGTCTACGTTAAACGAAAAGTGGGAAGGCTTAAATCCATTGAATTTAGATACAGGGGTATTGGCAAATAGATCACGAATCTCATCAAATGCTTTCACATAGGTCACTGGGTTACTTCTACTGCTCTTACCAATCGGATTTTGGTCCACCATTTCGATGGCTTTGATCAATGAAACAGCACCCGACAACTGTTTGTGTTTACCTGGTTTTGTAGTTGTAAACAGTCCCAATTCTCTGCTCAAAGCGGGAAATAAAACTTGTTTGATCAATGTGGTTTTGCCCGAACCAGAAACACCCGTAACGGCGGTAAATGACTCCAATGGAAATTTGCAGGTTACATTTTTAAGATTGTTCGCTGTAACATTTTCAATTTCAATAAAATGGGGCGATTTTCTGCGAACTTGAGGAATCGCTATCTCCTCTTTTCCGGTTAAGTACTTGGCAGTTAAGCTCTCCTCACAATGCACAATGCCTTTATAATCACCTTGGTAGAGCATTTTCCCACCTTCGGTTCCAGCAAAAGGACCAATATCGATGAGGTTTTCGGCATTCCTCATGATGTCTTCATCGTGTTCAACTACTATTACAGTATTGCCTTCTTGTTGCAGTGCTTTTAGCACAGTAATCAATCGTTCGGTATCTCTGGAGTGCAATCCGATACTTGGTTCATCGAGAATATACATTGAACCAGTTAAATTGCTACCCAACGAAGTTGCCAAATTGATCCGTTGACTTTCACCGCCACTGAGGGTATTGCTCAATCGATTCAATGA
>JAIYBO010000180.1 GCA_027488495.1 Bacteroidota bacterium
GCGAGTTGAAATAATCGGCAATGCCATCTATCAATGTTTGTGTATCCATTTTGGGTGCCAACCACCCAGTATTCGCCACTCCCTCCGACTCAATCATTTCAGGGATCCCCCCCACCGCAAACGCCGCAACAGGCACACCGCAACTCAAACTCTCCATGATGGTCGTAGGCAAATTCTCTTCATGGGACGTTGTGACATACACATCAGCCTGCCAATAGGCGTCTCTCATTCGTTGGGCATCCGCAATAAAACCCAATTCAGTAAAAGAACATTTCAAACCCAAATCACCCAATCGATTCTCTCCTACCACCAAGGCGTGCAATTGGGTGTATCCCATATCGTAAAGAGAGTTGCAAATCAACCGAAACTCGGCAAACCCTTTGGCTACATTGCCCAAATTCGCAGCGGCAAACATCAACACGAAAGACTCTTCTGAGGCACCCTGCATGTCAACAGTAAATGGTTTCGCCTTCATACCCACTGAATCTTGTTCCGCCGGACGAAAGTAATCGGTATCTATGGGATTGGGTATCACTGCGATACAATCTCTTTGTTCGATGGTTGGCGCGCCGCTCTTCAGCGCCTGTTCCCGCAACCATTGACTCGGAGTAACAAACTGCAATTGACTACCTGCCACTGCATACATAGATTGTTTGGCGCTGAATACGCGGCGCGACAAATCTCGCTCGCCTGGCACTTTGAGATAATGACAATTCCCACAGCCCCCCTCAAAATGATCACAGCCCCGAGGATGATAACACCCGCCGGTAAATGGCCACATGTCATGACAAGTCCACACCACCTTCTTGTTCAAACACATCAATGCCTCCAAACCGCCCAAACTCACAAAGCCCTTATTCACCCAATGCAAATGAACAACATCCGCCTCGGCAATGGCTTTCCAAACGGAAACATTCACACCGGTTTTTCCATGACTAAATGCAAATCGAACAGATTTATCACGTTCAAATCGCAAGAAATCCAATTTTTCCAATGCATGCAATCCAAAAGCCCATTTGCGTTTCAACCAACTACTGGCCCACAAATGAAAATCCCCTTCTCCACCCTCAAACACCCAATGCTGGCTTTCTACACCAGGCAACTGACCCAGGGCCACACTCAATCGCTGCGCAGCCACAAATGCACCACCTGCCGACGACGCATTCAAGTGTACCACCCTCAACTGTTTGCTATCCCTGGTTTCGCGGTTCATTTCAATGGCGATGGATTCAATTTGTGATGAAGTGATTTAACAACCCAATAGTTAACCATCAACCCTTGTCGATGGCATTTTCTTCTGTCTTTTTCAAACTCTTCGATAAAAGCACGGCTACCACCAATGCCATCATCATCAATATCCCACCGCTAAAATAAGGCAACCCATAGTAATAATGGTACAATCCCCCAGCCACAATCGGACCAATAGCCCGGGCCAAAGAACCCAAACTCTGCAACAGTCCCAACATCTGTCCTTGCGATTCCGCAGGCGTATTCAAACTCACCAAAGAATTGATCGCCGGCATCATCAAACCATTCCCAAATGCCAAAAGCAAAATGGCAAATGCTTGAACCATATAAAACGTCTGAGTATCATTCGCCAATGGAATGACACTTAAGCCCACAGCTACGATCGGACAGCCCATCAACAACATTTTTCTCACGCCCCATTTCTTCTGAAACATCCCAATCAAACCACCCTGCACCACGGCACTGCAAATACCAATAAATCCAAAAATATTACCGATGCCATATTCTGTGAGTCCGTATTTCTCTTTCCACAAAACACTGGCATTCACCTGCATCATACTGAACGCAGCGATGTACAAAAAGTTAATCAAAAACAACTCTCCGATGATATCAATTCGCCAAACGGTTACAAGTCCTTTGAAAGTATCTGACACCTTGCGTTTTTCCACCGATTTCGATTGCAAACTCTCAGGCAGCAGGAACCAAGCCAATACAAAATTCAAGGCACACAAGGCCGCAGTAAAAAAACCCACCCATTGAACACCGTGCGCCCCGCCTGCATGATACAACCACCCACCGATGGGCGGTCCAAACACAAAACCCAAACCAAACGCAGCGCCGATGATACCCATTCGCTTGGCGCGATCCGCAGGGGGCGTGATGTCCGCGATGTAAGCCTGCGCAGCAGAAATGTTCGCACTACCAAACCCAGAAATCACCCTTGAAAACAACAAGAAACTGAAATTCGCACTGATCCCAAACAAATAGTAACCAATGATATTCACGAATACGCTCACCAAAATGATGGGTCTTCGGCCGATTCGATCAGACCATGAACCAAAAATGGGTGCGAACAAAAACTGAATGATTGAAAACGCCCCAGCAACCACAC
This sequence comes from Bacteroidota bacterium, assembly GCA_027488495.1. Classification (GTDB taxonomy): domain Bacteria; phylum Bacteroidota; class Bacteroidia; order NS11-12g; family UBA955; genus UBA955. Next base: position 2,360 of record JAIYBO010000180.1, read on the forward strand.
CCACGGCCACATCCGGATTGAAAGGCATCCCTGAGGTTGTTGCCAAAGTTTTTGCCAAATTCGGCAAAATGGGGATCACAATCCCAAAACCCAACAGGTCTATGAAGATGGTTAAAAAAAGGATCGCTATACGTTTGTCTTTCATGTACTTTGTTTTTCTCTGTTCAATCTGCGCCCAATCCATGATTCAGAGAGCGGCTGCCACAATCCTTCTCGTAAAACCCCCAAATTGTTAGGCAGCATATCAACCACCAAACTATCATCTGTTAACAAGCCCGCTTCATATTTCTCTTTCAGCGTGCCTGGATTATAAATACAAAGATCAACACCATCTTGCACCCAAAGCAAGGTTCTTTGGAAAAAATCCAAACCGTAAATTTCTTGTTGCGATTTTAGCAAATGAAATACTTTATCTATGCTACATCCCGATGGTGGCTCCTTGGTTTCATCTACCGCCACAACCACAATTGTATTAAAGAAAACATCAAATCCCGCCAACAAATCCACACCATGCGCTTGCCATCCAGCCACAAATTGTTGCAATTGTATTCTTAACTTCAGCACTTCCTCATCGGTCATTCTACGCTGAGCGCCAAACATCCACACCCTACTAGAATCTGCCAATTGCCCCAACATCATTAGCGCAATGATTGATTCACCAATTCAGCCACGTCCATCACCTGCACAGCATCTTCACGCTCAAAATGCTTCGTGCCATCGCGCATCATCGTGTTGCAGAACGGACAATTCACGGCGATGATTTCCGCACCCGTAGCCAAAGCCTCTTCGGTGCGATTCACATTCACCTCCTGATTTCCCTTCTCCGCCTCCTTAAACATCTGTGCACCACCGGCGCCACAACAAAAACCATTGGTCTTGCAACGCTTCATTTCAACCAAATCAATATCCAATCGCTCCATCACCATGCGAGGGGCCTCATAAATTCCGTTGGCCCGACCCAAATAACAACTGTCGTGATAGGTTATTTTCTTACCCGCAAACGCGCCACCTTCAATCGACAATCGACCCGATGCAAGCAACTCATTGATCAACTGGGTATGATGTACCACTTCATAATTACCGCCCAAATTGGGATATTCATTTTTTAAAGTATTGAAACAGTGTGGACAGGCTGTCACGATGCGCTTTACACCGTAGCCATTCATCACTTCGATATTCTGCATCGCTTGCATTTGGAACAAAAACTCATTCCCCGCACGTTTGGCAGGATCACCTGTACAACCCTCTTCCATACCCAAAATAGCAAACTGAACGCCCGCCTTTTGTAAAATGTTAGAAAAAGCCCTGCTCACGCGCTGCGCGCGCTCGTCGTAACTCCCCGCACATCCAACCCAAAACAAAATCTCTGGGGTTTCTCCGGCGGATATAAAATCCTGCATGGTTCTAACCGATACCGTCATAATGCTGCAATTTCGCCTTTTCAAACCAAAGCATTGAAACATTTATTCCACAGCCATAAAAAATAGACAACAAAGAGGGGGCACCACTGGCGCCCCCTCTTTGTGTTTACTACATCAACAGCTCAATAGCCCGATCCACCCATACCAACTACTTCCTGAACCGCACACGCCATCAATGGCACACGCAAATCATTGCAGTAATGTTGAAATGGACTCGTTTTCATAAAACCAGACCCATCGGTCTCGTTCATCGAAGCTACCCAACAATCGTTCAATTTCGACAACTCCGTAAATACCGCTTCTCGCATATCAACCCCAGCTTGAACATCCAACTCAACCACTGTTACCCCATGTTTCACCATGTAGTCGTACGCCTGAGTAGAATACGCATTGAGATATCGCACAGTTTCTGAATCTTTCTTGTTAGACAGAGCCAGCACATGAACGCGAGCGAAAAAAGCCTTCGCCAATTTGGCCACTCGGTAAAATTTTTGCCTCGATTCCGATGTTGAATCCAATAACATCAACAAATTCTTCGGATCCACCCAACCCGTTTCCGGATTCAGATAAATCACAGGGGTCTCGAACTTTCCAATGCATCCTGCCATTCCACCGCCAAGCATACTGCCCGACTTAGAAACAGCCAGAATTACCGTCATCTCAACCTTCAACTCATTGGCGGTTTTTGCCGCGGTTGACCAAAATTCTCCCGACTTCTTTACGATTGTCAAATCCCGGTACGCACGCTTCTTGAGATCATCCACAAGGGCGTTCGTGAGTTCAGCATTTGCCGCAGTTTCTAACCACAACAAATCTCCTTTGAACCGGCGCGCCACCGAAACCAATGCGTCGCCAATTGTTTTTTGATTTTGGATACTGTCTGATGTAAATAAAATTTTTGTAAGGGTTTCTTCCATAGGCTTTGTTAATTTTACACCGAATCTCATGAAAACTTTCCATATAATCAAGCACGTATCGCACTTTTAATGAATAGTTTATACACTCCCAACATACGCAATCAATGTTAATCCTCCCGCCATTTCACGCATCAATGCCAACCAAAAAATCCATTCATTCTTTGAAACCTGTCTTCTTCTTAGCGATACTTGCCAGCTTCTGTTGCATCCCGCAAAAAGCGCAATCCCAAACCATTCCCAAGCCCCCTCACTACAGAGGATTGTGCACCACTCCCAACAACAGCATTTGGATCAGCGGCACACAGTCCAAAATCCTACGAGGCCATTACAATGCAAAAAGTGAATTTCACATCGACACCCTTATAACACCCCACTCAAACAAAGATTATCGGGATATTTGGGCGCTCAACGATCAAATTGCGGTAGCCATGAGCGTGAGTGATAGCGCGGTTGTAATCAAAACCACCGATGGCGGCAAAACATGGAAAACGGTCTACCACAACGAAACCCCTGGAATTTTCCTCGATGCCATTGAAATAGACCCAAACACAGGTGTTGGAATGATTCTTGGCGATCCCCTTTCTAAGGACCAACAATCCCCAAAATACTTCAAAGCCCTTCTCACCACAGATTACGGAAACAATTGGATCAACATCCCTGATGCCGAATGGTCCATCCCACTCGATACCCTTGAATCTTTCTATGCGGCCAGCGGAACATCCTTGTCTATCATCACAAGCAGCAGCAACCCAAAAACAAATAGCCACTCCATCACGGTGGGATTCGCTGGCGGCGGCCACTCGCCCCAATTTCATTTGGTTCAAATCAAATTCCGCCCCAACAACCCAAAGAAACCCTGGCAATTCAACCCCCTGCCAAACCAACCTTTACATTTCAAAGGCGGACAAGCATGGGGCTGTTATGGCCACACAACATTCCGCACAAACAAAGGCATCGCCATAGGCGGAAACTACACCCAACCCAATTTTCGGGGAGATTCAACCGGCCAAATCGCCGCATACACATCCAACATTTTGGGGAAATGGCATCCTTGCAAAACACCACCCCATGGATACCGCAGTGGCATTTGTGTGAGCGCTCCTATCAACAAAGACAGCCTCTTCAACGCGTTTTTTAAAAACAAAAACAACTTGTGTCATGCATTTTTCGAAGCCCACAACACCCAACCAGCCCAATATTTCTTCCAGACTCATCATCAAAAAAATCTATCGATCGCCATTTGCACTGGCACATCGGGCACAGATATTTCGTTCGATGAAGGCAGAAATTGGTTGCCCTTGTCCAAAGAAAAGGGATTCAATGCCTGCGCCTTCGATTGTCAAAACCTCATCTTGGCAGGAAATCAAGGCAAAATAAAATCCTACAACCTATTTGAAATCGCAAACGCCTTTCAACTGCTTAACCCGGTTAACCCCACAAGATAAAACCGAATCAAATACCACCACGCAGGCCCACTCAATTGCGTGCGATACGATAAACCACAAATTGTTCATTTTCAAATACTTCCAACAAATCTTCTGGCACAAAACGACCTGAATCACGTTTTCTCACAACCCAATATTCAATCCCCTTTTCCTTCAATCTTTCAACAACGTTACCTTTTCCATCTTCGGCGATGCGATACACTTTAGCGCCCGTAACATAATGCATCAACCGCGGCTTGAAAAACGACACCTTCTCCTCTGGATTCACCGACTTCAATACAAAATCATAAAGTTCAATGGCTGATTTTGAATACGCCTGATTGGTATCCAACTTGACATAGAAAACAGAAGTCATCATTCCCTGGAGCAAAATCACCAATGCAATCCCCCAAACCCAATTTTTCACCACAGCAATCCTCGCTGGCATTTTCGTCCAAACTTCAGTTATCGTAGGCAGGAGTTTCCTCCACAAATCGTCTAAGCCTTGGACGAAGAAAATAATCAGTAACGGCAACAAAGGGAACAAAAAACGCATCCCCTGTACCGATGGCCAAACCACATACAACGCCAAATTCAACAATAAAAAAACAACAGCACCTATCCACTTTGACCCACTTCTTATCGCACCCAAAATCACCAATATCCAAAAAATCAAAGCCCCCAACCACACAAACCCCACCGCCCATGGAAATAACTTCATTGCTGTGGCCAAATGCCAAAATGGATAAGTGCCCGCCATCTGAAAGTAGACTCCGATATGATCCAATATGGTTTCAATCCGAATTTCACGCAACAACACCCAATGATTTGAACCGTTTCCTGCATCCGCAGATAAAGCTAGAATCCCAGACAACCCGCCCAATAAAAAGGCAGGCACCAACCCCTCAGACTTCCCAGACTGCTGCCAAACCAAAAACTCTTGAATCAACCAAGCGGCAACCAAAAAGACACCATTGCTCCTGGTAGCCGTAGCTACTAAAACCAACAAACACAATGTCAGAATTTTTGTCCATCCCGCTTTAAACTCAACATTCAATGCATAGAAAAACAAAATCACCAACCCCGTAAACCACAAATCCGATGACAATCGATCCACAGCCTCCCAGATTTTCGGATGCCACGCTATGAGCACAAATGCCAGCAAAATTTTATTCCTATTGCCTTCAAATTTGATATTTAACAGTCTCAAAAACACCGTCAACAACAACAGAAACACAATAAAATTGGCCATTTTTAACGCCAACAACAATGGCAAACCTTTTAAGCCTAGGAGACCAAACAATCGAATGAAAAAGCTCAAAAACAGGGGAAAGCCCTGAGGATACAAATATGGACCCAACAAACCATCCGACGTATCCATGCAATCCTTATTCTCTGCGGCAAGCAAATCCATACCCCCATCAACCCAACATTGAGCTTGATGCAAATACAAAGCGAAATCATCTCCCCATTCGTGCCCAAGATCCATGCAAACAAACCCACCTATCGCCGCCACAAAGAGAATCAACACCCATTGATATTTGAAAATAAAATCCCTCATTATCTCAAATTACTTTTAAAAAACAAATCCCTCGTAAACATTATTTCATAAAATACCCATCGTTTACGAAAGTAAAAGCACCGTTCATCCCATAAACGGGATTCCATCCAAATTACCCCCAAAGCAACTTAAAAAAGCAACATACAAAAGGAACCCCAAACCCACAGCAAACAGAAGCATTAACATATATCGCATCAAACGCTTGGGATTGTATTTCAATATGCAATAAATTGCCCTAAAACCATCCTTCCAGCCGATTTTCTTGCCTTCCTCGAATGTCCTGCCGTAATAACTAATCCCCACCTCATAAATCCGTATTCCCTGAATCCGCGAAATCCTCGCCGTGATTTCAGGTTCGAAGCCAAATCGCTTTTCTTTCAGTTCCAAAGGCTGAATCATACTTGTACGAAACATCTTATAACACGTTTCCATATCTGTGAGATTCAAATTGGTTAACATGTTGCTTAAAAACGTAAGAAACTGATTACCAATACTATGCCAAAAGAACAATATACGATGCGGCTTTCCACCCATAAATCTGCTCCCATAAACCACGTCGGCAAAATCATCCAAAATGGGTTTCAATAAAATATTATACTCATTGGGATCATATTCCAAATCAGCGTCCTGTATAACCAATACCTCACCCGTTGCCTTTTTAATACCCGTATGCAAAGCGGCGCCTTTCCCTTGATTTACAGCGTGATCAAACAACTGAAGCCCCATTTGTGGATGAGCCTCCGCATAATCACGCAACACCTGAGCCGTAGCATCCGTACTACAATCATTCACCACGATGATCTCCTTTTCAATGTTACCAATCAACTGAACTGCCTCCACTTTATTCAGAATATGGTGAATGGTTCTCGCTTCGTTGTAAGCCGGAATTACGATGGATAGCTTTTTGATACTCATGATGTATCGACAAAATTACACCATCGACCCTGAAATTCGGACGAACGTGGCAATTTTTACCAAAGCGAAAGCCCGTGTTGCAAAATTCGCCAATTCGCACCCAGGCATTTTTTCTATCAAAAACTCGAATCCACCTTTGCACCGTGAAAGAGATCGGACTACAAAGGATTTGGGAAAAACAAGCTTTCAAACCACATCAACTCAAAACAAGCAGCGGAAAAGTCATACATATTCTCCACCCAGGGGAATGGAATAACCAGAACGGACCCGACTTCCTCAATGCCAGTATTCGCATCGATGGACTTCTTTTATTTGGCGCCATTGAAATACACATAAAAGCCTCAGATTGGTATGCACATAACCACCACAAAGACCCTAGATACAACCAAACCGTATTGCATGTAGTTTGGGACAACAATAAGGAGTGCAATCTAGAGAACGGTCAAGCCTTAGAATGTTTGTCCCTCAAACAACGCGTCCATGGCGATCAAATCAATAATCACGCGGAACCCAATGAATTATCATGCGCAACCCTAATTCATCTGAGCGATGACTCTTCGAAATCCAAGCAACTCGCTATTGCACTTAAAAAACGTTTCAACCTCAAAACACATCTCATACTGCACCAACACAAACAACTGCATCAAGATTGGTGGTACACTGCATTGTGGTGCATACTTACGGCTTGGATGGGAAAAGCCAATCGCAACGCCTGTGACAGCCTCATTCAGAACCTTCACAAAAACCTCTTGATGCGCAACCCCAATCCCAAGGTCATTATGGCGTATTTGTTTGGACAATCTGGATGGTTACACAACAGTGACCCTGCCGATGAATACGCCCAACAGTTACAAGAAGAATACAATTATCTATGCATCAAATATCAATTGCAACCCTTGGATGCTTTGCCGTGGAATACGAAACAAGTGAGACCCCAGGCTTTCCCCCAAATTAGAATGGCACAATTCGCCCAGTGGCTTTGCGAAAAACAAGCTGACTTGTCTGATGTATTTGCACCCAAATCAACAAAAATCGCAGATTGGATTCAGTTCTTTTCTTCAAATCCCGGAGAGTATTGGGAAACCCACTACTCCATGGAAAAATCATCGGCAAGTCATACAGCATCAAATGGCATCGAACATGCCCAAAAAATCATTCTCAATGGCCTCATCCCCTTCTTGTATGCCTTCGGCTTGGAAACCAACAAGCCCCGTCTTATAGAAATTGCAGATGAGCTGCTTCACCAGTTACCGCCCGAAAACAATCAAATCACGAGATTACTTCAACCACTGAACATAAAAAACGCTTCGGCCAAAATCAGCCAATCGCTCATTGCACAACACAAACTATACTGCTCCATCAAAAGGTGCCGCGACTGCGAGATTGGCCGTCATTTATTAAACTTGCCTTTCATGGCACCTGAAGCGTAACTTTGTAACTAGAATCGATGAAAACAGACGTATTGATAATCGGCGGGGGAATAGTTGGCTTGTCTACAGGCTACCAACTGCTCAAATTGAATGAAAACCTCAAAGTTACCATTTTAGAAAAGGAGAACGCTGTTGCCAAGCACCAAACTGGCAACAACAGCGGGGTAATCCATTCCGGAATTTATTACAAACCGGGCAGCTTGAAGGCACAAAATTGTTTGCGTGGCTACGATATGCTCATCGATTTTTGCAAAGCGGAAAATATCGACTATGAACTCTGTGGCAAAATTGTGGTAGCCATCAAACCAGAAGAAATTGCTGGACTCGAAGCGCTCTATCAGCGTGGCATTCAAAACGGATTGTCGGGACTGCGGTTCTTGAACAAAGACGAAATCAAACAATACGAACCCAATTGCACAGGTATCAAAGGCGTTTTTGTACCCCAAACGGGCATCGTAGACTACAAGCAGATTGCGGTTAAACTCGCGGAAAAGATCAACAATAACCCCAACGGAAAGATTGAACTAAATTCAAAAATAACAGCGATTGTTGGCAATGAACACGGCGCGGTGGTTCATTCCAATGACGAAAGATACGAGGCAAGATTGGTTATCAATTGCGCTGGGCTTTACTGCGACAAAGTGGCAGCGATGGCAGGAGAAAAACTCAACATGCAAATCATTCCTTTCAGGGGTGAATATTACTCCATCAAACCAGAGAAAGCACATCTCGTCAAGAACCTCATTTACCCTGTCCCTGACCCCAATTTCCCTTTTTTGGGCGTGCATTTCACCCGCAGAATTTCAGGAGAAATTGAAGCAGGCCCCAATGCTGTTTTTGCTTTCCAACGCGAAGGCTACAAAAAAACAGATTTCAAATGGAGTGAGTTTTGGGAGAGCATTTCTTTTGGCGGATTCCGCAAAGTGGCAAGCAAATATTGGAAAACCGGATTGGGAGAATATCACAGATCCTATTTCAAACCCGCATTCGTGAAAGCGTTGCAACAATTGGTGCCAGCCATTCAAGAAGACGACCTAGAACCTGCAGGTGCCGGAGTAAGAGCCCAAGCGTGTGACAAAGATGGTGGACTGATTGATGATTTCTACATCCAAGACTCTAACTCTTTCATTCACGTGCTCAACGCGCCTAGCCCTGCGGCAACCAGTTCCTTGTCTATTGGACTGGAAGTGGCCGAAAGAGCCATGAAAAAACTGAACTAAAACTGCAGCGTTCCCGTTAAATTTCACTCATCGGCATTGAATAAAGACCAACTCATACCTGTATTAAAGAAATACCTGCCAGAAGGCAGTGAGTTGTACGCCGCGGATTTAATGGAGAAGCACAAAATCCAACTCCGGATCAAAAATCCCCGACTCACCAAACTCGGTGATTACCGTCCACCAACCGAAAAAAGCAGCCACCGCATATCCATCAACAAAGATCTCAATCCATTTGCATTCTTGATCACCTTCATGCATGAGGTTGCCCACTTGGTGAATTTTGAAAAATTCGGGCCGCGCGTTCCACCCCATGGCGCAGAATGGAAAAGGGAATTTCAATTGGTGAGCCACCCCATTGTTGAAAGAAGCATATTACCCCAAGACGTTCATTTGGCACTCAATAGATACCTCAAAAATCCCAAAGCAAGCAGCTGTACCGATGCCTTTTTGGTGAGAACTTTGAGACAATACGACATAAATAACGAGTGGATTTTGGTCGAAGAAATTCAAAATGGCCTTTATTTCGAAACCCAGGACGGGAGAAGATTTCAAAAATTAGACAAAATGCGAACCCGCTTTCGATGCAACGAAATCAAAACGGGTAAAATCTATTTGGTTCCGGGCTTGATGCAATGCAAACCCATTTTAAATCTGTAATTTGCACATTCATGCACAACCACAGCCATAGCTTACCGCAAGACAATATGGGCCCGCGATTCCTGTTAGGCATCGTGCTGAATTTCATTTTTGTTGTGGTAGAATTTGGGTACGGCATCCAAATCAATAGCTTATCATTGATGGCAGACGCTTGGCACAATTTGGGTGACGTAGCTGGGCTGATCATTAGCTTGTTTGCTTTTAGAATGGCCGCCAAACAACCCACCAAGAGATACACCTACGGATTTTCCAAAGCCACCATCTTGGCATCTTTGGCAAACTGCATATTACTTTTCATCGCCATTAGTTCTATGGGACATGAAGCCTATACGCGTTTCATAGATCCACAGCCCACCATTGGAAGCACTGTTAGTTGGGTTGCAGGCATGGGCGTGATCATCAACACGGCCACCGCATTGCTTTTCATGAGCAACAACGAACTCAATTCCAGAGCCGCTTATCTTCACATGGCCGCAGATGCCGGCGTGAGTCTTGCCGTTCTCATAGGTGGCTTATTGATCACCTACAC
>JAIYBO010000145.1 GCA_027488495.1 Bacteroidota bacterium
AAAGTGTGAAAGGCATAACAATCCGCCGGTTAGTCCGAAAGTGAAAAACTGCCACCGAGATTCGTGTTTTATCGCCCTAACAAACAGGAGGGTGGTGAGTACACCCAAAAATAAAGTGAGGTTGTATGTTCTCGCCTCGTGGGCCAAAAAAGTGCTGTAATTGCTCGACAAAAACAGAATCGCAGCAATCATTCCAAGGCTTGAATTTGCGGCGTTTTCGTTGGAGCGAGCCACATAAATCTGTGTTCCCAACACGTAAATCAAAGCCGTTGTTAGGCTGCTGAAAATCGCCGAAGGCAATCGAACAGAAAAAGCACTGTCGCCAAAAAAGCGCATCCAGTAATGAAGCATCCATTCAAATAGTGGCGGGTTGTTGCCGGAAGAAAGGTGGTGATAGATGAGGCGGGGCGACATCTGGGCATGGTAGATGCTGAAGCATTCGTCAGACGTTAGACTCAAAAAATCCAGTCCAATGAGGTTGATGCCCAAGGCCAACAAAAACAGGGCAATGGCGATAAAGAGGGTACGTGTTGTTGAAACGGAAAGTACGCGGCTCAACATGTTGGCGCGATTAAATTTTTCCGAAAATGCGCTTGATCTTCAACTCAATCACACCCAACAAGGCTTCGCGGAAAATTTTGGTGCTCATTTTTGACGTGCCGGCGGTGCGATCTGTAAAGATGATGGGGTGCTCAACAATTTTGAAGCCCCTGCAATCGGAACGAAATTTCATTTCAATTTGAAAGGCATACCCACGGAATTTGATGTCGTCGATGCCAATGGTCTCGAGCACAGTTCGCCTGTAACACACGAATCCAGCGGTGGTATCGGCAATTTTGAGGCCAGTTATGAATTGGACGTATTTGCTTGCATAGTAGCTCATGAGTACCCGTCCCATGGGCCAATTGACCACGTTTACCACGCCGCCGTAATAGCGAGAACCCACACAAACATCGGCGCCGCCTTCACACTTGGCGATGAGGTTTGGCAGCTGATCTACGGGGTGAGAGAAGTCGCAATCCATTTCGCAGATGTACTCGTATTTGCGTTCCAAAGCCCAATGGAAACCTGCGATATAAGCGGTGCCCAATCCGTTTTTGCCTTGGCGTTTTAGGATGTGCAATTTGGTTCTTTGGGTGTTGTATTGAGACATCATCGCATCCACTTGATTGGCAGTGCCATCGGGCGAATTGTCGTCAACCACCAACAGGTCGATGTCTTTCTCTAGGGCCATTACGGTATGGACCATTCTTTCGATATTCTCGATTTCGTTGTAGGTTGGAATGATAACTAGATACTTCGACATGCGATTCGGTGAGCGAAATTAAGTTATTTTGCAGGGAAATGAAAAAAATGGGTGAATCACTGAACGTAAGAAAAGCTTTATTCCTCGATAGGGATGGTGTAATCAACCACGATCCGGGCGATTATACCAAGTCGTTGGCTGAATTTACGGTGTTGCCTGGGGTGATTGATACATTAAAAGTATGGCATGATTTGGGTTATTTACTGATCGTGGTAACCAATCAAGGGGGATTGGCGAAGGGTTTGTACGAGGAGGCCGATGTTCATGCAATGCATCAGTATTTTCAAGGATTGTGCGTGCAAGCGGGTTTTTCTATAGCTCATTTTTATTTCTGTCCACACCACCCAGATTACAACGGCAAATGTTTGTGCCGGAAGCCTGGCAGTTTGATGATTGAAAAAGGACTGCATAAATTTGGTTTGTCGGCAGAGGCTTGCTTGATTGTGGGCGATAAGCAGCGTGATTTGGATGCGGCTGCTGCGGCGGGCGTGGATGGTGTTTTGATCGATACAAACGCCAGAATCCCTTTGCCAGAGGAAATTTTGTAATTGTTTCAAATTGGGTTGAAACAAGATTGCAAAAGTTTTTAATGTATTTTTGTTTCAACAAATATTGGCGATAGCATGAAATACAAATTTCACCCGGCTGCTGAGCGCGGCGTTAACAAAATGGCATGGTTGGATTCAAAATTCAGCTTCAGTTTTGCGCATTGGTACGACCCTCAGAAGATTCATTTTGGCGCTTTGCGTGTATTGAACGATGATGTTATTGCGCCGAGTATGGGCTTTGGGATGCATCCTCATGATAATATGGAGATTGTGACCATCATGCTTTCGGGCGAGTTACAGCACAAAGACTCCATGGGGCATACTGCAGTGATCAAGGCGGGCGAAGTTCAACACATGACGGCGGGAACTGGTATTATGCACAGCGAGGTAAATAGCAGTTCGGTGGAAGAGAGCAAGTTGTTGCAACTTTGGGTTTTTCCAAGGGCTCACAATTTAACGCCGAGTTACGATCAGCGATATTTTGATGCAGCGGACCGAAAGGATGCTTGGCAATTTTTGGTTACCCCCGAGGGTGGTAGTTCCATCAAGGCTCAGCAAGATACGTATTTTGTTCGCCGCGAGATGACCGCGGGTTCTCAAGGTGATTACGAATTACATGGGGAATACCAAGGTGCCTATGTTTTTGTGATTGAAGGCTCAGTGGAAGTAAATGGTCACACTTTGGGGCGGCGCGATGCTTTGGGCATTTGGGAGGTAGATCAACTGAATATCATCGCATCTGAAAATGCAGATGTATTGGTGGTTGAGGTTCCTATGCGTTGATAGGGCGCTGATTATTTGGCCAATTCGGCAATATGCGCTTCTAGTTCCGCTTCGGCGCCTGGGGTATACCCTTGGTGTGAGTAAACCATTTTGCCGTTTTTATCGAACACGAAAGTCATGGGCGGGTTGTTCACGTTCATGGCGCGGGCCAAATCCATGTTCTCATCGAGGATGATTTGGTACTGCCAATTTTCTGCCAAGACTTTGGGCTTCACTTTGCGGCTGTTTCTGGCGTCATCGATACTCACTGCTACCAGTTTTACATTGTATTTGCTCTGCCAATCGCTGTAAAGTTCGTCGATGGCTTGCAATTCTTTGATACAGGGTCCGCACCAAGTTGCCCAAAACGATACCACGGTAATTTTTCCTTTTTCAACGGTTGTATTGAAGTTGATGGGCGCGCCATCGATGTCTTTCACTTGCACTGAAGGTGCATCTTGGTTGGCATCTTGAGCGAACATTTGTGGTACAAATGCCATGAGGGCGAACAGCAAAGAAGTAATGTGTTTTTTCATCGTGGCAAAAGTATTTCAAATTTGGTGCCAAAACAGATTCATTTTTTGCAAAAATCGCAACTGATTTACGGCTTTGGCTGTTGGGTGTTAACTTCGCAACATGGAAAAGCCCAGTTTGCCGTCCGGAACCCGAGATTTTTCACCCCGTGTGATGCAGCGCAGAAAATATATCACTTCGGTGATGGAGCGTGTGTTTGTGTCTCATGGTTTTGGTGCCTTGGAAACCCCGTCGTTGGAAAACCTGCGCACTTTACAAGGTAAATATGGCAATGAGGGCGATCAGCTGTTGTTCAAAGTGTTGAATTCCGGTGATTTTTTGTCGAAGGCAGATCCCGCGTTGTTGGCTGCCAAAGATAGCAAAGGGTTAACGCCACAGATTTCGGATCGTGGGCTGCGTTATGATTTAACGGTTCCTTTGGCTCGTTTTGTGGTGATGAATCGCAACGAAATTGTGTTTCCATTTAAGCGTTATCAGATGCAGCCGGTTTGGCGTGCAGATCGCCCACAGAAGGGGAGGTATCGTGAGTTTTGGCAGTGCGATATAGATGTTGTAGGGGCTAATTCAGTGGTTTCAGAGGCAGAATTGGTAGAGATGTATTTGGAGGTGTTTGCCGCATTGGATTTGGGCGTGAAGATTCGGATCAATCATCGCGGAATTTTGGATGCATTCATGGGTGTCTTGGGAACCGTAGAGAATTGGAATGCGTTCATGGTCATCATTGATAAAGCCGATAAAATTGGGTTTGAGGGTGTTGCCAAAGAATTGGAGGAAAAGGGTTTGTCGATGGCGTTAACGGCTTGGAAATGGCTTTGGGATAGTAAATCGGTGAGTGGCAATACTGGGAAAATGTTGTTGGCAAGTGGTGCCGAGTTTTTGCAATGCGAGGCTTTGGCGAAGGGCTTGGGTGAGTTGGAGAAGATATTTGGATTGTTGGGTGATTCTACCCATGTGGAATTGGATTTCACGTTGGCCAGGGGCTTGAGTTATTACACAGGTGCGGTGTTCGAAGTTGAAGCTACTGATGTTCGATTGCCTGCGGATTTTAGATTGGGAAGCATTGGTGGCGGCGGCAGGTACGATAATTTAACGGGTGTTTTTGGCTTGAAGGATGTTTCTGGGGTAGGCGTGAGTTTCGGCTTGGATCGGGTATACGATACGATGGAGGCGGCGGGATTGTTCGATGCGATGGAACAAGCGGTTGGAGGGGTTTTGGTTTGCGCGATGGATGCATCGTGTGAGGTGTTTGGTGCTGGAGTGGCTCGTGCGCTTCGCGCAAAGGGCTTTACCGCTGAAATGTATCCCGGTACGCCCAAATTGAAAAAACAGTTGGATTATGCGAACGACAAAAAAATGGGCTTTGCGGTCATCATCGGAAACGAGGAGTTGCAAGCAAATAAAGTAGCGCTCAAGAATTTGGTGTCGGGTGAACAAGTGGCAGGCTCAGTGGAGGAAATCACTGCGTTCATTGCGGCTTCGATATAAATTGAAATAGACTTTTTATTAAACGATTAAAATTACAAAATGAAATCATTTTATACTTTGCAGGAAGCCATTGAGGCATTGCAGCAGCCCGTTGAATTGTCGACGGATGTTCGGGAGCGGATGGATCGCAGCGTGGCATTTTTGCAATCTTACTTAGATAAAGCAACTTCACCGGTTTACGGTGTAAATACGGGTTTTGGTTCCTTGCAAAATGTTGAAATTTCCAGAGAGGATTTGTCGGCCCTGCAAGAAAATTTGCTCATCACACATGCTGCAGGCGTGGGTAAACCCTTGGCGTTTGAGCTGGTTCGAAATATGCTTTGGCTCAAAATGCTCAACATGAGCAAGGGGTATTCGGCGATTCGTCCCGAGATATTCGAAAAACTATCGGCGATGTACAACCAAGGATGGTTTCCGGTGGTAACGGAGCAGGGATCGCTCGGTGCCTCTGGCGACCTCGCACCCCTTTCTCAAATGGTGCTTCCCCTGATTGGAAAGGGATATTTGAGACACCCCCAGCACGGTGAAATTTCAGGTGAGCAATGGCTGGCCCAAAACAATTGGAAGCCTTTGCAACTTGGACCCAAAGAGGCGTTGGGATTGATCAATGGAACCCAATTCATGCTGGCCCATGCGGTGGAAGCTTACCGCAGAATCAGACAAATTTTCAAGCAATTACCCAAAGTGAGTGCTTTGAGCGTGGATGCTTTTGACTGCAGGATGGACCCCTTTCAATCGCCAATACATCGCGTAAGGCCTCATGCTGGACAGATATCAGCGGCCGCAGAAATTCGCGCGATTTTAGAAAATTCGCCCATCGCCAAGCAGCCCAAAAAACAAGTGCAAGACCCTTACAGTTTCCGCTGTATTCCTCAGGTTCATGGTGCCTCTTACGATGCCTTGGATCATTGTTTGGATGTGTGGGAAACCGAGTTGAATTCGGTGACGGACAATCCCAATGTGTTTGAAGAGGAAGATTGTGTGTTGAGCGGGGGGAATTTCCACGGTCAGCCCTTGGCTTTGACCTTGGATTACGCTGCGATGGCATTGTCTGAATTGGGTAGTATTAGTGAGCGGAGGACGTATTTGTTGGTGAGCGGACAGCGGGGCTTATCGCCCTATTTGGCCGATGGTGCAGGGTTGGACAGTGGATATATGATTGCTCAATATAGTGCAGCGGCATTGGCATCGCAGAACAAGCAATTGTGTACACCGGCATCGGTGGATAGCATTATGAGTTCGAACGGACAAGAAGACCATGTGAGTATGGGGGCGAATGCGGCGACCAAGTTGTTGAGGGTTATTGAGAACGTTGAGAATATTTTGGCGGTGGAGTGGCTGTGTGGGGTGGCTGCCTTAAAGCAACGTGAAATGCAAACTGCGCCTGAATTACAACATGAGGTGGATGCATTTTTGGCTGCCTACGAGATCAATCACAAGGTGGTTCCGATGCAGGAGTTGATTGCTTCGGCCAAGGGTTGGTTGTTTCCCAAGATGGGTTGATTTTTGCCGAAGCTTGTCGAAAAATCGAGAGACTGAAAATCGACTTTAGAGAATCTCAATGGAAAAATTAATCACATTAGTTTCTTTTTCGCTGTTTGTTGGAATTCTATTATGTCCGATTCTTTTATTGAGAAAAATAAAAACGACAAAAATCAGGTATAAATTTCTTGCCTATTTGACAATTGGTTTATTTCTAAATGCAGTAATTGTATTTGTATTTGCATGGTGGAGTTATATTTCTGACTTAATGCTACTTGAACATTATGGGTATGATATTGACGGAATGAATGAAACCGAATTTTATGGAAATGTTATTCCTGAGAATATGGACAAAGTGAAAAGTATCCAAAGAAGTATTATGGGGATAGATTGGCCTTTGAAGGCCATTTTTGCATTCGTATTTTGTTCACCTTGGATCATTGTTGTTTATTTTGTTTTTTATCTAACAGATAAAATCAAATTAAACAAACTGAAAAATCAATAATAATCATTCCGTTAGTCTTTCTGGGGTCAATAGATTTTGTGTTTCTTTTCTCTCACATCGTTAATGAAAAGAGACAAATCATAAATTGGGAAAAGGAAAATAATGTTTTTAATGTTGTAAGTGCCCTATTTCTCAATACGAGTCGTGTGCCGTTATTTCGCGAATACAATTTTACGTTTTAAATTTATGCAACCCACAGCCGCACACAACGAAAAAATAGCAAAAATGACCTTTGCTACGGTTTATCCGCTTTATTTGGCGAAGTTGGAGCGAAAAGGCAGGACAAAAAAGGAATTGGATCAAGTGATTGAATGGCTCACTGGGTTTAACGATGATATGATCTCGAAACTCATTGACGAAAACGTAACCTTTGAAGCATTTTTTGCGCGAGCTCAACTAAACCCCAGTGCAAACCTCATCACAGGTTTGATATGTGGTTACAGAATTGAAGAAATTGAGAATCCTTTGACGCGGAAAGTTCGTTACTTGGATAAATTGGTGGATGAATTGGCGAAAGGGCGGAAGATGGAAAAAATCCTAAGGAGTTAAATTGATAAGTACGTTGGTCCGGACTGGAAATCCTAGTCGATTTGCTGCGTTTTGATTCACAAGTTGCACAAAACGGATAAGCGAAATAAATTCACTCTTTCGTGCAAATAGGAGTTGATCATTTTGCTGAATTTCACTCGTTTGTCTTTGGAGCGTTTTGTGTAGCCCTAGTCAATTAAATACGCGAATTGGATAGTCGTTATG
>JAIYBO010000080.1 GCA_027488495.1 Bacteroidota bacterium
TAGTTGCTCCATTCGCCGCGTTTTTTATACCATTCCATGTATTGATTGGGCTTGTCCCATTCTGGATATTGGGATCGCTTCAACAATTCACCCATCGCCCAAAGAAATTGTGTTTCGTTCAAGGAATTGATGGCTTTGCTCACCTGATTGCTCAAGACTTTGTATCCGGTGCTATTCGACCAATCCTTCCCAAATAAAGAATCGTACATCGCTTCGTTTTGCATCCATCGTTGAACGAGTTCGTTGTCGCAATGGTATGAGGCCACGCTGTATAGGGCGAACTGTTGGAATGGGTCGGTGGTGGCTTTGAAGCGCTTCACAAAGCCTTGCGGGGTGGTGTCTTCGAAAATGGAATAATCGCGTTTGAAAATGAAGCCGTGAAACCAAGATGGGATGTTGTTGGCATTGAGCGAGGGAACGCCCGGACGAGAATATTTTCCTTGGTTGGCGGTAGTTTCTTTCAGGGTTTGCATGGAGTCTAAGTAGTGCATCCAAACAGCTTTTTCAGAGTATCCAGCATAACTTCCTATAAAATTTCCATCGCCATTGAAAATCAAAAAAGTGGGGA
Source organism: Bacteroidota bacterium (assembly GCA_027488495.1). Taxonomy (GTDB): domain Bacteria; phylum Bacteroidota; class Bacteroidia; order NS11-12g; family UBA955; genus UBA955. The sequence continues at coordinate 569 of JAIYBO010000080.1, forward strand.
AGCCGTTCACGCCATAGTGGAATCGCAACAATTTTCCGATGGAGTCTTTTTCCATTTCCAGTGAATAGCTGTTGAGGAATCCATTCATTTTTCGCTGTACTTGGGTGTCTGAAAAGTTCTTTTGGTCCATCACTTTGCACCATCCACACCAATCGGTGTAGCAATCGATCATCATCCATTTGTTTTCTTGTTTGGCTTGGGACAATGCGGTTTCCCATTGCGTAACTTTTCTAAAAGCAGGCGAGGGGAATTTGGGTTCCTTTTGGGGCGATGATTGGGCTGCTGCGGACAAGGTTGTAAATAAGGCAATCAAGGCACAGCAGAGGTTTTTTTGGTTTTTCATTGGTTGATGGATTGAATTGAGTAACATTGGGATGTTGAAATCTGTTGTTAAAAACAAAGGGGTGACTAGGATTGTATGCGCTGCGCCGAGTAGATGATTCAATCTTGAATTTGAATCAGCCACATGAGAATTTTATTTTTTAATAATTTTAATTGGCATTAAAAATTACAGCGTTGTTGACCGCGAGCTTCTCGATGTTTTTACTACCATTGTTGAATGGGTCAAGGATGGTCCAGCAGTCTGAATAATAAATTGTTACGGTTTTTCCAATGAGTGTTTTTAATTCAATGGCATTAGATGCTTCAAAGCCTCTGTTGATGTAAAAAGTGTTTTTGCTATTCCCGATTTTAAATACTGCGTCCTTTATCCCACCTTCTTCTATATTCAAAACTTTGCCGCTATATTTTTTTGTATTCCGGGAGTTTGAGTCCTGAAAAATGGAATTGATTACAAATAGGCTCAAGGCTGCTATTGCTGCGATTAAAAGATGTTTTTGCATGCTGTTGTTGTTTTGATATGTTATGGAAAAGGTTGTCAGTATCAGGAATTGTGTTTCACAAGTTCCCCATTTTATTTGATTTCAACATAAATCGCGTAGTAATGTTTCACCTTGAACTTGCTGTACCAATCGTGAATGTTTTCCTCGCCCAACAAACAATAGGATTGTATGTTTGAACCAGTATCGAATGGGGGAGAATAGGCCAGAATGGGATATGCCTGGTTAATTGGGACCTTTATTTTGTTGTCAGAACAGGAATTCGCCAATCGCAAAGAATAATCACTTTTTCCTTTTTTGAATTCCTTAATGATGAAATTGAATACCTTTCCATTTAATAAAGTGTCTTCACAATAGATTTTTTGAATTTGAATATCTGATAACTCACAAATGTTAATCATGTCTTTGTCTTCGATATACTTGTAATGAAGAATAGTACTGTCGGTTTGTGAGTATCCGGTCAATACCGAACTCAACATCGTGAGAAATAGAAATAGTTTTTTCATTCTAAGTTTTTAGTTTTTGAATAACGATTGCTTGCCTTGAATATTGTGATATTCGGTTATTCATCGTCCAGACTAAATAGTTCGTTTACAGAACATTTCAGGATTTTTGATAGTTTTAAGCCCAATTCTAAAGAAGGGTAGTACTTGTTATTTTCGATGGCATTGATAGTTTGTCGTGATACCCCCACCAATTTGGCTAGGTCGTCTTGCGAGATTTTGTTTGTCGCGCGGTTAACTCGGATGTTATTTTTCATTAACGTCGATGTCGGATGATAGAAATTCTAAACCAAACGATAAAGGTAACCAATACACTATACATTGAAATTAGTATCACTTGCCAATAAGCGAAACCATATACGAACAATGATACCAATGTTAGTAAACTATAATTTATGATCAATGACCATTTGAGTGCTTGGAATCTCAGGAAATTGGCATATTCGTCTTCATCTGATTCTGCAGAGAATCCATGCATCAAACCCGAAAAAGAAAGTAGGAAACCGAGGATTTCGTCCATCCAATTGTTTTTTATCCAAATCTGTTGATGTCCCACCAAAGGGTCGTCAAGTTTAAATAAATTGGGAATTGAGACCTCAATAATAAGGGTATCCAAAGTAATTGTGGATGTCATCAACAGGACGCCAATGAAGGTAGAGGTGTAAAAGACTATGCCCGACGGGATTAGCCAACGAGTTGATAAGAGATGGTTGTTCATGGTTTTGAGTAATTAGACAACAAATGTAAAATATATTTGACTAAATGTAAAATAAATTTTACAAAATGGGTCAACAAATTGTAATTAGCGAAGGTGGTAAAATAAGAGTGATAGAGCCTTAGGGCTGAAAAACGCTCACGACAAACCCTAATTGTCGATGCAAACAAAGGGCTCATCTCCTTTGGAACTATTCACATTGCCCAATTTCCCTGAAGCTTGATTTTGATAAATGGCTTTTCGAAATTTAATGAAACTTCTTGTGCTTTGAAAGTGATGACTCTACATAAGGATTAACCCAAGGTATACCGTGCCTTGAGAAGTCCATGCTCCACAACTCGTAAATAGCTTGATGATTCAATCGTTCTAAACGATGATGAGCACTTCGATTACGTCTCGGCCTTTTACATCTAAGATTCAAGCCTGCCGCGCGGTAAATTCGGTAAACTCGCTTGTGATTGTCCGTTCATGAAATAGCATATTTGGAAAGCGAAATCGAACGCGCTATTTTTGAATGATTCATACATTTGAATTTCATTCGATGATCAAAAAACTACACAAATTGCTATTGCCTCTCGCTGCGATATGGATGATGAGTCCGAATGTGGCGAAATCACAGAACGAAGGAGATACACTGAGGGTTAAGACCTTTCATTATGGGTCGAATACGCGAGATACTGTTGCGAATTTCCCCAAAGGCGATTTGTCTTATGAAAAAATCATCCTGCGCTACAGCATGCGATGCAAAAACGGTTTGATTTCGGATGGTTCTAACCGAAACAAAGGCTGTGGCGAATGGGATTATTCCTGCAATACTTTTTTGGTGGATTCTTCTCAAATTGAAGTGGTTCCGCAAACGGCTCCCAAATTTGTTGTGTCGAACTTTTCAGGTACATCGTTCGCTTACACCACCAAGGCCGTGTCTGATTACTACGATTATGGACTCAAAAAAGTAGATGTTCAGTCCGCCTCCAATGTGTCTAAATATATCGTCGGCAGCGGGAAAGTGGCGCTGTCTCAAGCCTTAAATACCACCCATAAATCTGGGAAAACACTGGTGCTTTACAAAGCCCAAGAGCTGTTGGATGCCGGATTTTCGGCAGGAGATATACAAGGTTTTACCCTAAATGCTTTGCAAGGTGGTACCGCGAATTTTTTCAAAATACAAATCAAACAGAGCAGTCAAAATCAACTGGATCCCAATGCCGCCGAAACAATTGGATTTACCGAAGTATATCGCAATACCGTGGAATTTGCCCAGGGCGAACAGCAAATTGTGTTTCACACGCCATTTACTTGGGATGGCAAAAGTCATTTGCTCGTTGAGTTTTCTTTTACCAATACATCCAAATCCTCGGCCGTGGTATTTGAAGGTTCTACCGATACTGCAAATTGCATGATGTGGGCTAACAACAACTACGCGGTGGATCTAGCGTCCAACGGCCATGTTGTGATTGATGCCTCATCGCTGTCATCTATCAAGAATGAATTGACAATCGCGTTTTGGGCCCTGGGGAATGCCAAATCATTGCCTACCAACACATCGGTGATTTATGGTTGGGCCGCAGATCCCAATCAAAGGCAGTTGAATATCCATTTCCCATGGTCTGATGGAAGCATTTATTTCGATTGTGGTTATGCGGCAGGCGGATATGATCGGATCAACAAAGCTGCGTCGATCAATGAATACGAAGGACAGTGGAATCATTGGGTGTTTACAAAAAATGCGGTGACCGGTAACATGTCGGTTTACCTCAACGGCACCCTCTGGCTATCGGGCGGAAGCAAAACAAAGACACTATCGCTCATGAACATGATTTTGGGGAAAGACCAAAACCTGCAAAACAATTACAAAGGTAAAATCAATGAATTGAGCATTTGGGACAAGGTGTTGAGTGCGGCGGAAGTGAAGGCTTGGATGAATCGCCCCATCGATAAAACCCATCCTCAGTATGCGAATTTGGTGGCCTATTATCCCATGAACGAAGGAATTGGCGCTGCATTGGCAGATTCTGCCAAAGGAAAAAATTCTGTTGCGAAAAACATACAATGGACCTACGATCGGGGTGATGCGCTTACGCGCATGTTTCAAGTTGCCAAAGACAAGCCCAATTTGGGGATTTTAACGGGCACATACAACAGAACTATAACCAATCTGACCCAGCGTGATTCAATCATCCGCCCGGCGAATACCATCGATCGATATCGTGTAATAGACCAATCGCAATCTGCGGTGGTGACCCATGATTTACTGAAACTCGATTCAACGTTTTCATTGTATGAAGCCCGTAAATCCATGGTTTATAATGGCGATAATGGTGCTTTGATTGATTCCACAATCAATCAATCTGAGGGTAGTATCGAACTCACCAAGTTGAATTACGCCCTTCGATTCCCGTGGTACAATGAATTGGTGTCATTTGTCACACCCTATGGGATCAATTTGGATTTGGGCATGAAAGGCAAGGATTGGTATTTCGATCTCACAGATTTTGCGCCGTTATTAAAGAACAAAAAGCGATTGGTTGTGGCGATGGGTGGACAAAATCAGGAACAAATGGAGATGGAGTTTCTGTTCATTGTGGGTAAGCCGGTGAGGAATGTGTTGGCGTTCAATCAGCTGTGGCAGGGTGGTGCGAGAATTGGCGGACCTGGAATTAACGGCATTTTAAACAATACGGTTTTTGCGCCGGTGAAGGTACCATTGTTGGGTGCTGCAAAAGCATTTAAACTGCGCTCAACCATTACGGGGCATGGATCTGATGGTGAATTTGAACAAAATGGTGGCCCCATTACGCACACAATGAATGTGGCCGGGAATGCCATGAGTTGGAAGAATGTGATGGATTGTTCCGTGAATCCCATGATCGCCCAAGGGGGGACTTGGTTGATACCTCGTCAGGGCTGGTGCCCGGGCTGGCGTTCGATGCTCATGGAGCACGAAATCACTCAATGGGTGAAGCCGGGTAACACAGAAACCATAGATTATGAAATTTCGCAACCCATAAAATCTGGGGGTGATTACAGGTATATCGTGGCGCACCAGTTGGTATCGTACGGAGATTTGAATTTTAAATTGGATGCGAAAATCGTGGATGTGATTAAACCCACGGCTGATTACGAATTTTCAAAAACGAATCCCATTTGCGCTCAACCAGTTGTGCTTGTGCAAAATGCGGGCAAGGAGACCATAAAAACTTTGAGATTTGAATATTGGGTGAATAATTCAACGGTGAAGCAATCTTGGCAGTGGGCGGGTGAATTAACCTCTTTAGATACTGTGAGTATCACTCTGCCAACTTGGGAATTGTGGGCTCATGGCATGTTGCCCTCAAACAATGTGTTTCATTGTGAAATTGCGGAAGTGAATGGGCAAGCCGATGAATATCATTTAAACAGTCAGGTGGCTCGTGCGGTGGCGATGCCCGATGTGTTGCCAGGGAATTTTAAAATCGAATTGAGAACCAACAACTACCCCGGGGAAAATTCAATCATGTTGTTAGACGGCGATGGTAAAATAATCTTGCACGACTCATTCACAGTGGCCAACAAAACCACGGTCTATCCTTTTAACTTGAATGGCTGTTATAAAATGATTGTGAAGGATAAGGGGATAGATGGACTATCGTGGTGGGCCAATTCAGCCCAAGGTACAGGTTTCGTTCGATTGAGAAATGCCAATACAAATGCCATTGTGAAGACGTTCAATGCCGATTTTGGCAGCTTTTTCGAATACAATTTTACCACCAATTATGCCTTGCAAACAGGGTCTTTGGCATTCGGGAACACGTTTAATTTGTATCCGAACCCAGCGGTGGGAAAATTCACCTTGCAGGGCGAAAATTTGGAAAATGCCCAAGTGGAAGTATATGATGTAATTGGCCATTTGGTGGGAATGCAACACGTAACAGAGGGTGATCGTGTTGAATTTTCAACGGATCAGTGGCAACCTGGCATGTATTGGGTTAATATCACCAAAGGCGATTTGAAAACCACCAAAAAAGTGGTTGTACATTGATGTAGTTTACCGGTTGAAATTAAACCATTTGGGTTTGGGTTGGCATTCTCAATTGGATCACAATGGCGGATGCGGTGGTTAAGGTACCGATGAACAATATCGCTGCAGAAACCCCCATGGTATCAGCAATGAAACCCGAAAGAAGGGCACCAAAAGCATAACCCAAATCGCGCCACAAACGAAAGGTCCCAATGCTTTCGGCACGCTGCTGAGGGTTTGTATTTTGGGCAATTGTGGTGAGGAAAGTTGGATAAACCAAGGCGGTACCCAGCCCCAAGAAAGCAGATATGGATGCCAAAACATAAAATTCTTGATTGAATGGAATGAGAAAAATGGCCAAACCTTGGATCAACATACCCCAAAACAACATAGATTTTTTGGAGTATCGGTCCGACATTTTTCCGGTGATGATCTGGCCCACACCCCAAACCGTAGGGTAAATGGCAGTGAGTATCCCAATTTGTGCATGGTTGTAGTGCATGGAAAATAAGACCATTGGAAACAATCCCCATATCATCCCGTCGTTTAAATTGTTTACCAATCCGGCTTGCGTTACAGAACTCAGTGTTTTATTGCGGAAAGTGGTGTCTTTGAATATGTTTTTCAAAGGCGGCGTTTGGTTGGAATTGGTTTCTGCTTGTACAAATGATCGCGTGTCTTTCACCCATAACCAGGTCAGTATAAAGCCCAAAAGTGAAATGGCAATGCCCACATAAAATGGATAAGGTGTGATCCCAAATCGATTGGCGATATATCCAGTGAGTAAGGCCACCATGCCTACGGCGAAATACCCAGCAAATTCATTGAGTCCCATGGCCAAGCCACGGTGTTTCTCCCCAACGAGGTCGATCTTCATCACCACAGTGCTGCTCCATGTGAATCCCTGACTCACACCGAGCAGTATATTCGCAAAAATAACCCAACCCCAGTTATTGGCATAAATCAACAGAAAAGGAACGGGAATGGCGATGAGCCAGCCCAAAAGTAACAGGTTTCTGCGCCCAATGGAATTGGCCATTTTCCCAGTAAAATAGTTGGCCAACGCTTTGGTGAATCCAAAAGCGCCAATGAACGACAATATGGCGGAATGGGAATCGATGTGAAAATGCATCGATGCGTATTGGGGGAAGATGCTGCGCTCCATGCCAATCATGCCTCCCACCAGAGCATTTACCAAAACCAATAAGCTGAATTGTTTCCAGTTTTTTGTAAGTCCTAATTGTATTTGATTGTGAGTCAATGTTTTTTTTTGACAGTTGTAAGTCTCAAAATTAACGGATTGTATTTATTCGTTTTGTAACTCAAGTCACATCTGAGTATTTGTTGGCCCAGAACGGGCATGTGAATTTTATAAGTGGAGAAATAATCCTAAATTGCTTGGTGTAGAAAGTTGGCTTCAAAGCAACTTGAAAAGAACATCCATGAAACCACTTCAAAGAATTCAATCCCTAGAAGATTACCAGCGTGTATATGATTACAGTGTCAGTGACCCCGAAGCGTTTTGGGCCGAAATTGCCCAATCTTTTGTTTGGCAAAAGCCTTTTACCCAAGTGCTTCAATGGGATTTTGATGGCCCCAACGTGCGGTGGTTCGAAGACGGTGTTTTGAACATTACAGAGAATTGCTTGGATCGCCATCTGCCACAAAAAGGCAACCAAACCGCCATTGTGTTTGAACCCAATCGCCCCGAAGAAGATGCTCGAAGTTTTACGTATGCTGAACTTCATCAAGCGGTCATGAATTTTGCTCAAGTGCTTTTGAATCAAGGGGTTAAAAAAGGTGATCGGGTGTGTGTTTACATGGGTATGGTGCCGGAGTTGGCCATTGCCGTTTTGGCCTGTGCGCGAATTGGGGCGATACATAGCGTGGTATTTGGTGGGTTTAGTGCTCAAAGTATATCGGACCGACTCATAGATGCCAATGCCCATTTCGTGATTACCCAAGATGGGGCTTTTCGCGGAAACAAAGTGATTCCGCTCAAATCTGTGATCGATGAAGCCCTTTTACAATGCGATTTCGTGCAAAAGGTGATTGTTTTAACCCACACAAAAACATCGATCAGCATGTTGAAAGATCGCGACGTTTGGTGGGAAGTTGAAATCGAAAAAGTGGGTCAGGCCCATGTGGCGCCGGCGCCCATGAATGCAGAGGATCCATTGTTTATTTTATACACTTCGGGTAGCACAGGCAAGCCCAAAGGGGTGGTGCATACTTGCGGGGGATACATGGTTTGGGCCAATTATACCTTTGAGCAAGTTTTTCAATATCAAGAGGGTGAGTTGCATTTTTGCACGGCAGACATTGGTTGGATTACAGGTCATTCGTACATCGTTTATGGTCCGCTCTTGGCAGGTGCCAAAACTTTGATGTTCGAAGGCATACCCACTTTTCCCGATCATGGCAGATTTTGGGACATCGTAGAGAAGCACAAAGTGAATATTTTGTATACCGCACCCACCGCCATTCGCAGTTTGATGGGGTTTGGAACGGATGTTTTTCAGGGAAAAGACCTTTCATCGCTGCGCGTATTGGGCACCGTGGGTGAGCCCATCAACGAGGAAGCCTGGCACTGGTACCATGTAAATGTGGGCAAAAGTCGCTGTCCGATTGTAGATACCTGGTGGCAAACAGAAACGGGTGGCATAATGATTTCCAATTTGGCGGGAGTTACCCCCGATAGACCGGCTTGGGCAACTTTGCCGCTGCCCGGAATTCAGCCCATTTTGGTGGATGAGCATGGCAATGAAAACCATGAAATCAATCCCGAAACGGGTTTTGTGCATGGCAATTTGTGCGTTAAATTCCCATGGCCCGGAATGCTCAGGACCACTTACGGAGATCACTCCCGTTGTTACACAAATTATTTTGCCACATACAAGAACCTCTATTTCACTGGCGATGGCGCCTATAGAGATGCTGCAGGTAACTATCGGATTACCGGTAGGGTGGATGATGTACTCAATGTGAGCGGTCACAGAATTGGCACTGCCGAGGTGGAAAATGCCATCAATCGACATCTGGGCGTTGTAGAAAGTGCTGTGGTGGGATACCCCCATGATATCAAGGGGCAGGCCATTTATGCCTTCGTGGTTTGTTCGGATCACACACATGAATCGGAAATGATTCGCCGCGACATCAATGAGACCATTACCAAATTGATAGGGGCCATCGCTAAAGCGGATAAAATACAGATTGTGAAGGGCTTGCCCAAAACCCGCAGCGGAAAAATCATGCGAAGGATTCTGCGCAAGATTGCCGAAGGAGAACTCGATCACTTGGGCGATACTTCCACTTTGTTGGATCCAAGTGTGGTGGATGAAATTTGTACTGAACGACTTTAACTGATCAATGACTGGAAACACTTTTTTAGAGAAAAATGGGCAGGGTATTTTGCTGTCCTTGTCGTTGGGTGCCGTGGCCTTGATTGTCGAGAAATTTATGCCACCGGCTTTGAATGGGATTCTTTTGGCTTTGATATTGGGGATTGTTTTGGGGAATGCGATCAAGATTCCGGCTCATATCGAAGTGGGGGTGGGATACGCGAGCTCCAAAATGTTGGAACTATCTATTCTGTTTTTGGCTGTGGGCATCAATTATTCCGATGTAGCAGCCTTGGGCGTGCAGCCCTTCTTGGGTGTGGCCGCTGTGGTATTTGCCGTTTTGTTCTTGTCGTTTTTCCTTTCTAAGCGATTCAATTGTCCCGGTAATACCGGCATCCTCGTGGGCTTCGGTACCGCCATTTGTGGATCCAGTGCCATCGCAGCCCTAGCCCCATCGCTCCAAAAACAAAACAAAGAAGACGTAGCCATCGCCATGGCCGTGATCAA
>JAIYBO010000004.1 GCA_027488495.1 Bacteroidota bacterium
ACCACATAAGGCACAAAACTCTCGTTCGATTCGGGATCAAAGTATCTCAACTTCTTGCCGCTGAACTCTTCGTGCTTGCCCAAATCGAAATCGGTGCGAGAGTGAATCCCCTCCACCTCTTTAAATCCAAATGGGAAATCGTATTCAATATCCACCGCAGCATTGGCATAGTGCGCCAACTTCACGTGGTCGTGGTATCTGTATTTCACGTCCGCCGTGCCCAAAGCCTTGTGCCACTTCAATCGCTGCGCCTTCCAAAATTCATAGAACTCCAATTCGGTGCCGGGCTTACAGAAAAATTGCATCTCCATTTGCTCAAACTCCTTCATCCGCATAATAAACTGACGCGCCACAATCTCATTTCGGAACGCTTTTCCCGTTTGGGCGATACCAAATGGCAATTTCATCCTTCCGGTCTTCTGCACATTCAAAAAGTTCACGAAAATCCCTTGGGCGGTTTCAGGGCGCAGATACAAACTGTCTTCGCCGCTATCGGTTGCACTCATTTGGGTGCTGTACATCAAGTTAAACTGACGTACATCGGTCCAATTGCGAGAACCACTCATCGGACAAACAATGCCTTCCGATTCAATCAATTCCTTGATCATGGCGAGATTGCCTGTCTCCAAACCTTCCTTCATCACCGCATCGATGCGATCAATCTGGGCTTGGTACTCCATCACCCTGGGGTTGGTTGTGCGATACATCGCCGCATCAAAAGTCTCACCAAATCGCTTGGCCGCTTTATCCACTTCCTTGTCGATTTTCTGTCTGATTTTCTCCTGGTGATCCTCCAACAATACATCCGCACGATAGCGCTTCTTGCTGTCTTTGTTGTCGATCATAGGGTCGCTAAACCCATCCACGTGACCGCTGGCCTTCCACACTTTGGGATGCATAAAAATGGCTGCATCAATCCCAACAATGTTCTGGTTGAGCTGGGTCATGGATTTCCACCAGTACTGACGCAAATTGTTGCGCAATTCAACACCGTTTTGGCCGTAATCATAGACCGCGGTTAATCCACCGTAAATATCACTAGAAGGAAATACGAAACCGTATTCTTTGCAATGGGAAATGACTTTTTCGAAAATCTCTGGGTTACTCATCCGTACCGCAAAGATACGACATCAGAAGTTGTTCTTCCACATCATGCTTTCCACGGGACGATTGGGCTGTCCTGCGTACTTCGCATTTTTCTTGCTGTTGTATGGCACAAGAATTTCTCCCTCAACCGGGAAATAGATCAACTGACCGATGGGCATACCCGCATACACGCGCACGGGCTTTTTCACCGATATTTCCAAGGTCCAGTTACCACAAAATCCCACATCGCCTTTACCCGCAGTGGCATGAATATCAATGCCCAAACGACCGGTACTGCTCTTGCCTTCCAAAAAGGGCACATGGGCATGGGTTTCGGTATACTCCTCGGTAACACCCAAGTAAAATTGATCCGGCATCAACAAAAAACCCTCTTCTGGAATCTCAAAATGGGCGATGGTATTGTGCTTTTTCGCATCAAGTTCAGCATCTACGTACAAGGCCAAATGCTTACCCAAATGAACATCATAACTATTACTGCCCAAGCAGTTACGATCATAAGGCTCAATCTTGATGGTGCCTTTTTCCATTTCATCGAGGATGCGTTGATCAGATAATATCATAATAAAGAGGCAAATATAAATAATAACTCGTTACAGAAAGTCAGCCAAATGGTTCCTTGTCCATTGATTCGATACAACACGGCCCCGATGCCGCGAATCAAATTGCATCAAACCCAATAAATGGCATAAGATCACTGGGAAACATCGTTCATGTTACCGATCTTTTTCACATAGGTAAAAGACGGAATGAAATAGAACTTGTTCGTTGGACCCATCACAAAGGATTGACTTTCATAGGTCACCTGTCCGGGCGTTTTGTCCCACACGGGCACGGTAGCATCATACGCATATCGATCGCCCCGCTCCCAATAACTCGAAATACCGAAAGACCAAGCCGTAGTTCTTTGCTTGTGACCAATGATCCGAAATTGTATCGATGTAAACAAAGTACTGCGATTGAGCTTTTCGTTCACAGGGATCGTTTCAGGCACGTAGGCCATCTTCATATCATCGTACTTGTAATTGTCATAGCTGGATACAAAATCTCGTGTGCGGTTATTAAACCAAGCTTCACCCACAAAGTAAAAATTGGGCGTAATGCTATACATGCCAGACAAATTGGTCACTGCATGGTTTCCATCCAACTCGCTAGACTGCAACATTCCCAAACCCACACTGATGTTATTTTGCGGACTTCCCAGGGTATACATACCATAAAAAGTATTCAACCACAACATATTGTCGGCCCCGGTGAACACGCTAAAACCCGCAATATCTCCCACCGCCACAGTATGATTTTTCTTCAAAGGCATAGAATATTTGGGGGTAAGGTACATAAACAACGGAAATGCATAGCCCACACCCATACCCAGTTGATCGGTGATGCCCATCTGCACGTCATTCAAAAGAACGTCGTAGTTCTGATAATAAAACGACCCTTTCGAAATGGGGTAAGCAGACGGTGCAAAAATGTATCTTGAGCTGTGGTGATTGATCTGGGCGATGGAATCTGCTGCCGAAAGCACTTTCTTCGGAATCTTTGGGATCGGCGGAATTGTGATCAATTTTTTCTTTGAGGTATCCTGGGGCGATGTGACTTCTTCATCACCCGCTTCTTGGGTTGATTGTTGGGCATTCAAAGGCATCGAAAACCACACCAGCGTGAGAACCAAAATCCATTGCATTTTTTTCATCCTTTTCATTTGTTTTGGTAAAGATACCTTGGGGTGTTAGGCAAAAATAGGACAAATGTCATCTTCAGACAGAAGATACCTCATACCGATGTTCCACAAATCCTCAAAGAGTCCAAATTATCATCCAACCGCCCAAATTCGGATGGTTTTGTCGTCGCCGGCGCTTGCCAGCAAGCGCCGGCCAACAGCAGAAGCATCAAGGCCATCCACTTCACCCAACCACGCCAAAGCATTCACTGAATGGGTATGTCCAAAATTTGGAAGCTTCAAACGATCAACAACCTTCAACAAAGAGGCATTTTGTGCATCCCAGATTTTCACCGATTTATCCATCCCTCCACTGGCCAACCATCTTCCCTCTCCCGGCTCCAACATCAAAGCGTGGATGGTATACAAATGCGCTTTCACGGGCTCCACCAAACCATTCTCATCAGCATTATGCCACCAAAGTTGTGCATCTCTACCACCACTCACAAATCTGCCATCGTTCATCATCGCCATGCAAAAAACCGACGGTTGATTGGCTTTTCGCACCGAAACCACCTCTCCAAGGGCATCTAATCGCCACACAACGCCATCGCTGCCCGCGACCAAACCTTCGCCCCCAATGCAACACCGAAGACTGCGTTCACCCAACTTACGCTTGGAAACCACTTCAAAAGCATCATTCAAAAAGAGCAGTTCGCCGTTCCCCAGTCCTACAGCCACCAGACCATTCATCCATCGCGAAACAAAAAATACGGCAGACGTAGCCAATTTCAACATTTTGGGCGCCATGCCCGGCGTCAACAAAAACAAACACCCGCCTTGTGTGCCCGCCCAAATCACGCCATTTTCGGCCAACATCACACAAAAAACGGGTTCAGGCAATTGAGCATACAACTTCCCCGTTACCGGCACTTGAGGCTGAATACCCGCTAAATCCCATTTCACCAATGCCCCATCCCCGCCAGCACTCAACAAACAACGCTCCGATTCCAGCCATAACAAGGCATACACCCCTTGCTTATGTCCTTCAAATTTCGTATATTCATTTACCGCTATCTTTGTGCCCATGCCTTTGGATTTGAGTTGGTCTTGCGAATCAGGTGCCCAGTTGTTGCGCTGGCACATCACCGAAACCCGCGAGGATTTATCACAAATGTACAACCAAATTTGGGGCGATGCAGCAGATCCCAATACCGCAGAAACCGGCTCGGTGCACAAATTGGCCGCCAGAAATACCATAGGCACAGCGTTTCCCAATCACCAACTGCAGTTCTCGGAACAAGGCAAACCAACCTTGAGCCCCAACTCGGCACATATCAACCACAGTCACGCCGGCGATTATGCCCTGTTCATTCACCACCCTTCCCTTTCGGTTGGGGTTGATATCGAACAAATCCGACCGCAATTGGCGAGAATTTACCCGCGATTTTGCAACGCAAATGAATTGGCATGGCTGGGAGAATCTCCATCACTGCAAGACCTACTAATGATATGGTGCGCAAAAGAGGCGATGTACAAGGCGATTGGACAAAAAGGCACAGATTTCAGGGAGCATTTAGAAATTTCGCAATTCAGAAGCCCAGAACGCTCAACAAATGAGGGGGACTTTTCTGAAAAAGCATCGAACCAAATCACTCAAGAACCAAAAGACACCCCACTGCAAACAATAAACGAGGCGCTAAAATCAGCCGATGAGGCACTCACAACATCCGGAAAAATGACGGCGCAAATCCATTTGGAGGGCTGGGCCCAAACTTGTGAATTGCAATTTGTGATCTGGGAAAAATATACCGCCGTCTGGGTGGCGCTGCCTCAATTATAAATCACTCGCACACTTCAGAGAGAAGCTGAACACAGATCCCGCACCTTCTGTGCTGATCACCCCGATGTTCTCGCCGTGAGCCTCTACAATGTGCTTACAAATACTCAACCCCAATCCACTGCCTCCAGTCGCGCGATTCCGGTGCTTGTCTACACGATAGAACCGCTCAAACACACGCCCCAAATGTTCAGACGGAATGCCAATGCCGTTATCAGCCACCTCAAACATCACTTTCTCTCCCGTGTTACTCAATCGAAACCGCGTATTGCCATTTTCATTGCCATAACGAATAGAATTATAACCCAAGTTGGTCACCACTTGCGACAAACGAGCGCGGTCGCCCATGACCAAATATTCACCGGGCGAGGCCAACACTTGTAATGTAATATTTTTTTCTCTGGCCTGTAATTCTAGTGATTCCACAACTTCATTTACCAGACCCAGTAGGTCGAATGGTTGCTGATCCAGCACCAAAAATCCACTTTCGTATTTTGTGATGGTATCCAAATCGCTCACAATCTGCCCCAAACGATCGGCATTCTTATTGGCTTTACCCAAGAACAATTCCAGGGTGGTTCGATCCAAATCGACATCGTCGAGCACGGTTTCGATGTAACCTTGAATGGAAAAAATGGGGGTTTTTAACTCGTGAGCCACATTGCCGATGTAATCTCTGCGGTAATTTTCCAACCGCTGCAACTGCAACAACTCTTCCTTTCGGGTTTCAAATAAGTCTTTTAATGCCGCTTCGATGTCTTCGTATTTCACCTTTGTTACAGTTTCTGCGGGAGATTCACTCTCGGGCGTTTCATCGGTAATCATCTGCTGAAGACTCTGCAACAATTGCTTTTCTCTCCGCACCCACAACAAACCCACCGTGGCAGCCACCAGAATGGTAAACACCCACAACACCAATAAAACAGTGGGCGAAAGTCCCAACGTAATCAACGGCCTGAAATACATCATTTCCACAAAGTTGCAAGATACACAAACCAAGGTTTACAAGTTGTGAAAATCGCATCAACTTTCGGTGGTATTTTTGTGGTTCATGCATTGGCCCGATCAAACCGAA
>JAIYBO010000144.1 GCA_027488495.1 Bacteroidota bacterium
CTTGAGCGAGGAAGCATTTACCTTTGAAATATCATCGCCCGGTGCCGAAAGACCCCTGGTGAATCGCAAACAGTACACAAAACACGTTGGCCGTTCGTTCGAATTCACACTTCCCGATAAAGTTATTACCGGTAAATTGATCGAAATCCAAGAAAATGACACCTTCATCATCGAAGAAATTGTGAAAGAAAAAGGCAAAAAAGCCATCGAAGTACTTCACGAAATTCCCTTCGAAAACATTCAATCTGCAACCATCATAATCAGTTTCAAATAATATGAAAATCAAGGCAAAAGATCTGGGTATCAACCTTGTGGAGAGCTTCTCCGAGTTTAAGGAGTTCAAAAACATTGACCGCGCCACAATGATGCGCGTTTTGGAAGACGTTTTTCGTAACATTCTGAAAAAGAAATATGGCAATGATGCCAATTTCGACATCATCATCAACACCGAAACAGGAGATATCGAAATGTATCACCTACGCCTCATCGTGGAAGAAGGTGAAGTGGAAGATCCCAACCTGCACATCGCACTGGCCGAAGCCCAAACCTTGGAGCCCGACTATGCAGTGGGTGAAGATTGTATCCAACAGGTATTCCTCGACGATTTCGGTAGACGCAGCATCCTCAACGCACGCCAAGCCCTGATGAGCAGAATCATCGAGTTGGAGAAAGACGAGCTGTTCAAAAAATACAAAGACAAACGCGGTGAAATTATCGCCGGCGAAGTATACAACGTGTGGAAGCGTGAAATCATGGTTCTTGACGATGAAGGCAATGAATTGTCGCTCCCCAAAGACCACATGATCCCCCGCGACATGTACAAAAAAGGAGATACCTTGCGCGCCGTGATCCACGAAGTGGAAATGGACAAAGGCTCACCAAAAATTGTATTGTCTCGTACATCACCAGAATTCCTCGAGCGCTTGTTTGAATTGGAAGTGCCAGAAATTCTCGATGGTTTAATCACCATCAAAAAAGTGGTTCGCGAACCCGGCGAACGCGCCAAAGTAGCCGTTGAAAGCTACGATGATCGCATCGATCCAGTGGGCGCTTGTGTAGGCGTAAAAGGTGCTCGTATCCACGGTATCGTGCGTGAATTGCGCAACGAAAACATCGACGTGATCAACTTCACCACCAACACCAATCTTTACATCCAACGTTCATTGCAACCCGCAGCGATTTCGCGTATCGAACTCAACGACGATAAGAAAACCGCCGATGTGTTCTTGGATGCAGATCAAGTGTCTTTGGCCATTGGTAAAGGCGGCCACAACATCAAACTAGCTGGAAAATTAACCGGATACCAAATCGAAGTATATCGCATGGCCACCACCGTGAACGATGAAGACGATGTGGATTTGGACGAATTCTTAGACGAAATCGATACTTGGATTATCGAAGAATTCAAGAAAATTGGTTTGGACTCTGCCAAATCTGTCATCAACACCCCTGTTGAAGATTTGATGCGCAGAACCGAACTTGAAGAAGAAACCATCATTGAAGTACAGAAAATTCTGAGAACAGAATTCGAAGACTAATTTGATTCCCTCAAAGCCCCGTATACCCCCAAGGATTCGGGGCTTTGAATAAAACAATGTCATTTCCCCTCCGGGAATTGGCGCAAACCTTGGGATTTATAGTCAATAGAACTAATTTTGAAAGAAAATATGGCGGAATACCGTTTAGCGAAAGTAGCCACCGAATTGAATCGAAGCTTCCAAGTACTTGCCGATGTGCTCAATCAGCGAGGCTTCGATGTAATGCCCAAACCAACAACGAAAATCACCGAAGACATGTATCAAGCATTGCTTCGTGAATTTTCTGCAGACAAAGCTGCAAAAGACGAGGCCAAGTTGTTGAAGACCAGCAGAGATTCAAAACCCACTCCGCCCCCTGCAACACCTGCAGCAAAAACCCCTGCGCCTGTAGCAAAACCAGCAGCAGAACCAGAAATCGTTTCAACCCAAACAACTGAAGTTGAACCAGAAAAAATCATTACCCGGTCAGAAGAAGTACAAGGACCTAAAATCCTTGGAAAAATTGATATCGGTGGCAAAAAGCCAAAAACAGAAGAACCAAAGGAAATTCCTGCAGAGCCTGTTGAAGTGATCAAAGCAGCCGAGCCTGAAGTCATCGCCGCTTCCATCCCTGCGGTAGAATCACACAAGGAAACAGAAGCCACAGTTGCCAAACCAACAGCACCCGTAGAAATACCCGCTGTTGTTGAAGCCAAAGCCCCTGAAGCAATTGCTCCTGCCCCCAAAGAAATCATAGAAGTTCCAGCCATTGCTGATACTACTGAATCCCATGAAGATGATGTAGAAAAAATTGATACCAAATTTGAAGTCCTTTCCGGACCCAAAGTATTGGGCAAAATCAATTTACCTACCATCGCACCTACAGGAGTGAAATCCTTGGCCGGTGAAGCCCGCGACGATCTCCGTGAAAAACGCAAACGCAAACGCAAAGCCGCCGGCACCGAAAAAGTGGCCGTGCAAGAACGCGTAAAACAAGACCAACGCGCCACCACACCAGGTGATGCAACCAAACCCGCACCAAAAGCTGAAATCACCAAAGAGGCCGTTCAGCAAAAAGTACGGAATACCATGGGCCAAATGGGCAATGCCGGAAAATCTCGCGGCATGAAACAAAAGATCAAAGCCCGTAACAAAGAAGTTCGTGCCAATGACCGCAGAGAAACCAATCTCCGCAAAGAGAAAGAAAGCAAAATACTGAAAGTAACCGAATTCCTTACAGCCAACGAATTGGCAACCATGATGAATATCAGCGTTACCCAAGTTATTTCTACCTGCTTCATGCTCGGAATCGTTGTGTCTATCAACCAACGACTAGACGCTGAAACCATCCAGTTGGTATCAGACAATTTTGGTTTTGAAGTAGAATTCGTAGATGCAGAATCTCAAATTGAAGCCGCCGATAACGAAATGGACAACGAGGAAGATTTGTTGCCTCGCGCCCCAATCGTTACCGTAATGGGTCACGTTGACCACGGTAAAACATCGCTCCTCGATTACATTCGTAAAGCAAACGTAATCGCTGGTGAAGCAGGGGGAATTACCCAGCACATCGGTGCCTACGAAGTTTCTTTGGCCGATGGCAAGAAAATCACATTCCTCGATACACCAGGTCACGAAGCATTTACTGCGATGCGTGCAAGGGGTGCCAAGGTAACTGATATGGCCATCATCGTGATTGCAGCAGACGATTCCGTGATGCCGCAAACCCGTGAAGCCATCGCGCACGCTCAAGCCGCCAACATCCCTATGGTGTTTGCGTTTAACAAAATAGATAAAGAAGGCGCCAACTCAGACAGAATCAGAGAACAACTTTCAGCCATGAACATCCTTGTGGAAGATTGGGGTGGCAAATTCCAGTGTCAAGAAATATCAGCCAAAAAAGGTCTTAACGTAGACAAACTCCTCGAAAAAGTTCTCCTGGAAGCTGAAATGATGGACCTTAAAGCAAACCCGAACAGGAGAGCAAAAGGTACCGTGATTGAAGCCACCCAAGAAAAAGGACGTGGTATCGTTTGTAGCATGCTTGTGCAAACAGGAACACTTCGCGTGGGAGATCACGTAGTTGTTGGACCTTACTACGCCAAAGTTCGTGCTCTATACAACGAAAGAGGCGGAAAAATCGACAATGCACCACCAAGTACACCAGTAAAAATGCTCGGTTTCTCCGATGCCCCTACTGCCGGTGATGCTTATGTGGTATTTGCAGACGAAAGTGAAGCGAAAACATTGGCCAACAAACGTTTGCAATTGGTACGTGAACAAGGTATCAGAACCAAACGCCATATTACTTTGGACGAAATCGGCCGTCGTTTGGCTGTAGGTAACTTTAAGGAATTGAAGTTGATCGTGAAAGGTGATGTGGATGGTTCAGTTGAAGCATTGGCCGATTCATTGATGAAGTTAACAACAGAAGAAATTGCTGTAACAGTCATCCACAGCGGTGTAGGTCAAATCACAGAAAGCGATGTATTGCTCGCCTCTGCATCTGATGCCATCATCGTGGGCTTCCAGGTTCGTCCTTCGGCAAAAGCCAAACAAATCGCAGAAAACGAGGAAATCGATATCCGTACCTATGCTGTAATCTATCAAGCCATCGACGAAATCAAACAAGCCATGGAAGGCATGTTGAGTCCTGATGTGGTAGAAAAAATCATCGGTAACGTAGAAATTCGCGAAGTATTCAAAATTTCTAAAGTGGGTACCATCGCCGGTTGTTATGTAACTTCAGGTGTGATCGAACGCAAAGCAAAATTGCGCGTGATCAGAGACGGTGTTGTAATCCATACCGGAGAATTGAACTCACTCAAACGTTTCAAAGACGATGTGAAAGAAGTAACCAAAGGCTATGAATGTGGTTTGCAAGTGGAACGTTTCAACGATATCGAAGTAGGAGATTACCTCGAAATCTTTAAAACTGAAGAAGTAAAGCGAAAACTGTAATTTTTGGTACAGACTTTGCTTTATACACAAAAAATAAACATCATGAGAAAAACATTGACTCTTTTGGCCGCCGTTTTGGCTTTCGTTACCACCAGCTTCGCTCAAACTGAAGATGGTATCAAATGGGAAAAGAAATCACACGACTTTGGTTCTATCAAAATGGGCCCCAAAGCCGATGTAACCTTCAGATTCACCAACACAACCAAAGCCCCCGTGGTGATCACTTCAGCCAATCCTTCTTGCGGTTGCACCGCTTCTGAATACACCAAAACCCCCATCATGCCCGGTAAAACTGGCGAAGTTACCGCTAGCTACGGCACCGATGGAAGACCTGGTTTCTTTCAAAAGTCTATCAAAGTGAACTTCGACAATGGCACTTCTACCGATCTAATCATCAGCGGTACAGTGAACACCGAAGCAGCTCCCGCAGGCAAAAATAATGAGTTGAAATAATGAGGTTGCTTGTCGTTTGCTCACTATTTATCGCTGGCCTTACAGCCCAAGTGGCCAACGCCCAAGTGATTACTAGCCCCAACGCAGTAACCACTAAAAGCAGCAACGCCAGCATCAAATTTGAAAATACTTCCCACAGTTTTGGGAATATCATCGAAGGCCAAATCGCCCGCTATGATTTCAAATTTGTAAACACAGGCACCGAACCCCTCATCTTGTCTAATGTATCCGCCAGCTGCGGTTGTACCACCCCAAAATGGCCCAGAGAAGCCATCGCACCGGGTAAATCTGCTGTAATTACTGCAGAGTACAACAGCCAAGGCAGACCCGGAACCTTTACCAAATCCATATTCGTGAAAAGCAACGGTGGCGATGTTACCCTCACCATTTCAGGAAATGTGGTAAAAGAACCCGAACAACCCCGCTCACCCATTATCATTCGATAACACAAAAGACTGGCCTCGCCAGTCTTTTTTTTGCCTCGGCACAACAAAACACCCAACCTTTACGTCTACCTTCCCACAAACCCATCTCAACCCATCGCCATGAAATATATCCTTACTCTCCTAGCGATCATTGCCTCTACCATCAATACCACCCAAGCACAACAACCACTTACCAAACCCGTTGAAATCCTTGGTACCACCGTAGTAGAAGTGAATGCCAACTCTGGCGATATGGTTGAAGTCGTATTCCACCTCCGAAACAACTCACTCGACGATTTTTACATCGCCCAAATACAAACCGATTGCCACTGTATCAACGCAGTTCACCCCCAAATGGTGAAACACCTAACCCAAGACTCCGTAACCGTTGTCCTCAATACCAATAACATTCCCCCAGGCACATTCACCAAAAAAGCCTACCTAGAAACACCAGACGATAAAGTTGTTGAACTCATACTTCAAGGCAACCTAAAAGTCATCAAACCCATTACCAAGGCCGGACAAAAACCCATCATTTACAAGCCCGTTCATATTCGTCTACACAACAACCAAAGCAATTTACCACAGGTACAATGGCTAAAAACCGCCCACGATTTTGGTTACGTGAAAGCACCAGAACCCGCCAAAACCGAATTCAAATTGCTCAACCTCGGCCCAAACCCCATCGAAATCAAAAGCGTTGAACCAGGCTGCAGCTGTACCATTTCCGATTACACAAAAGGAGCCATCGGCGCCAATCAAACCGCATCTGTGACAGCCGCGTTTACCACCAAAGGCGCTTTTGGCTATTTCAAAAAATTCATCAAAGTAGAACTCACCGATGGTCGGGTTTACCAACTTTCCATTACCGGAAACGTAGAACCTGAATAAGGTAACTCACACCCTTCTCTGCCGCACATTCAACGTGCCACCCGTGTGTAAAAACACCACCGGATAAACACCGTTCACCGCTTCAATCTCTCCCCGAAGCAATTTCCCCTTCAACCATTCATTCAATCCAAACAGTGCCTTACCCGTGTAAATGGGCTCAAAAGGCATTGCGTTCGCTTCCATTACCCTTTCTACAAACTCATCCAAGCGCTCATCGGCCTTGGCATACCCACCCCATTCATATCCCAACTCCCATTTTAAAGCCTCTTCGGACAATCCCATCAAAGCAGCAAATGCCCTTTGCTCCACCAAATTTTTCAAAACCAATACCGGATGTACCTCAACGCCATCCCATCTCAAACATCCTCCCAATATTGAATTATCCACAGCGCGCCTCAATCCAACCGCCGTGGTTCCAGTGGCACTCGCATGAAACACCGCTTCGATCTTTGTATCAAACTTAGCCCAACCATCAACCAAAGCCCCAAAACCCCGTAAACCCAATTCTCCAACACCACCCTCGCCCACCACAAACACCTCATCCTCTAACAATCCCAAATTGCCCAACACCGTTTGCAAGGCAGCCACTTTATCGCGATATACACTGCGCGACACCCCAATCACCTCCATCCCCGCAGCACGAGCAACACGCAAATAATGATTGTCTAAAGGTTCATCGCCCCGAAGTATTCCTATACTCCGAACACCACTCAACTCCGAAGCCACAGCCGCAGCCACCAAATGATTGCTGTAAGCACCGCCATACGTAACCAAAATGCGCTTGCCTTTTGCCGACATCTCCGCCAAATGTCCCACCAACTTCCGCCATTTATTGCCCGATATCACCGGGTGAATCAAATCATCGCGCTGTATCCAAACATCACCAGCAGGCAAATGCAACACCTCCAAGGGCGGGTGCAAATTCAATGTCTCAAATCCGGAATTCAAGCCCAGCGTCATCGCCCCGAGCCCCCCGAAAGCGGCAAGCCCAACAATTCACGCAAACTTCGCGCCGCCACCGAGTGATACCCTGGCTCCGCCTGTAAAAAGATCTCCGTAGCCATTTCCTTGCCGCGAGCGAAATCTTCCACCCAAGCACCATCGCGACTCATATGCTGAGCCAACAACGCCTCGTAAATGGGCATCAAGAACTTCCGTCGACCCACCTTCAACAAAAAATCATGCATGGCTTGATATGCAAGTCTGTAATCGCATTGCACCGACAACACAAACCAATCGCAAGCAATCTCAGCATTACCAGTTTGGGTAAAACCAAAACGTGCATCCAGGGCTTCCATTTGCTCCTTAGACAATCGGATTTTCTGCAATTGACGTAAAAAATGCAACCAATGATGCGTGGTAAATCCTGTGGTATCGATGGACTCTACCACAGATGTCCAACGGGCTAACTGTCGAAATCGCTGCACCTCGCGATAACCATCTTCCGGCGCTTCCATGGGATCAATATTCGTCTGAACATCCATCCACTGGGCAAAATTCAACGACGACACCAACTGTTCCACGCGTTGCAACTCACCACTCTCCACATGCGGAAATCCACCCACACCCAAATCCGGAAGAGATTTTCCATCAATCCAGCCCAACACTCGTGGCTCCAAACTATCCCATGTCCATGTGCTCGTTCCCGTAAATCCCGCCACCGGAAACCGATGTGTTGTCATTCGCCAATCCACCAAAAAATCTTTGTGCGTAGGCGAACAAGTATCCTTTTTTCCACCCTGCCCTTTGGGTAAACTCCATTTGCCCTTGATCCAATCCTGCTCGTGAAACTTTCTCAAATCAGCCAAAAACATGTCCGTAGTCACCGTTCCAAAACCATGTTGCTTGAAATAACGATTCAAAAACACATCAAACGCCTGTCTATCATAGCCCTGCTCCAACATCATCAAAAAGAAACGACCTTTTTCATAAGCGATATCCGTGAGTCCTTCATCGGGATCGCGATCGCCAAGATGCAGGCGCAGGTGACTGTCGTCTGGAGATTCCTTCATCATCCAGCCCAACGTTTTTTCGAGTTCTCCTTTGCCCAACACCCGCAGCATATCGGCATAATCGGCCCCATAAAGGCGTTCCATGATGCGCGATTCAACGTA